>JBOHAW010000125.1:0-8823 GCA_050697975.1 Gaiellaceae bacterium | reverse complement strand
GCATTCTCGTTGTTCGGTTTGCTGCGCTTGGGCTTCACCGACGAGGCGGGCGCATTTATGGGATGGCTGACCGACCGGTTCCGGGAGCAGCATTCCCAAACGCTCGGCCCGTTGCAGATCATGTATGGAATCGACGGGCGGGCAGAGCTCGTCGAGGAGACGCTCGATCACCTCGAGGGCTACCGGGGCTCCAGACCGGTGCGGATCGGGACCGGCGCTGCCCAGCAGCTCCAGCTCGACATCTACGGCGAGCTGATCGACTCGGTCTACCTCTGCAACAAGTACGGGCTCCCCATCTACCACGACGCCTGGACCGACCTCTCGCGGATCGTCGAGTGGGTGTGCGAGAACTGGGACCAGGCCGACGAGGGCATCTGGGAGGTGCGCGGCGGACGCCAGCACTTCACCTACTCGCGGCTGATGTCGTGGGTCGCGGTCGAGCGTGCGATCCGCGTTGCCCGCCAGCGCGGGCTTCCAGCCGACCTCGTGCACTGGCTCGAGGTGCGCGACCGGATCTACCACCAGATCATGGACAAGGGCTGGAGCCCGAAGCGCAAGGCGTTCGTCCAGGCCTATGGCACCGACTACCTCGACGCCAGCACGCTGCTGATGCCGCTCACGAAGTTCATCGCTCCGACCGATCCGCGCTGGCTCTCGACCCTCGACGCGATCTCGGAGACGCTCGTCAGCGACAGCCTCGTGTATCGGTACGACGTCGCGGCGTCCCCGGACGGCCTCGAGGGCGACGAGGGCACGTTCTCGATCTGCACCTTCTGGTACGTCGAGGCGATGGCGCGCGCCGGCCGGATGGACGAGGCGCGGCTCGCCTTCGAGAAGATGCTCACGTACGCCAACCACGTCGGCCTCTACTCGGAGGAGATCGGGCCGACCGGCGAGCAGCTCGGCAACTTCCCGCAGGCCTTCACGCACCTCGCCCTGATCAGTGCCGCGTTCAACCTCGACCGCCAACTCGGCTAGTAGCAACCTGTTCGCCAAAAGGGTGACAATCCGCCGATGCGGGTTGCCCTGATCTCGGACATCCACGGGAACCTGCTGGCGCTCGACGCGGTGCTGGCCGAGCTCGAGCGTGAGGGGTTCGACCGGCTCGTCTGTCTCGGCGACGTCGCGGTCGGCCCGCAGCCGTCGGAGACGATCGGCCGGCTCCGCGCACTCGAGTGCCCCGTGATCATGGGCAACTGGGACGAGTGGTTCCTGAACGGCATGCCCTCGGCAGCCGACGACGTCGGCCGCAAGCTCGTCGAGATCGGCGCCTGGTGGGCGGACGCCCTCACGGACGAGGACCGTGCCTTCATGATGGGCTTCCAGCCGTTGCTCCAGCTCACGCTCTCGGAGGACGCGACGATGCTGTGCTACCACGGCTCGCCGAGCTCGTTCAACGACTGGCTCTTCGCCACCACCCCCGACGAGGACGTGGCGCGCATGCTCGGCGGCTACGCGGCCACGGTGATGGCCGGTGGGCACACGCACCTCCAGATGGTCCGCCGCTACGAGGGCTCGGTGATCGTCAATCCCGGCAGCGTCGGCCTCCCGTTCCGCCAGTGGTGGCCGAAGACGGTGCGCATCGCGCACTGGGCCGAGTACGCCCTCGTCTCGTTCGACGGCGGCAAGGCCTCGATCGATCTGCACCGCACGACGTTCGACGTCGATGCGCTCCTTCGCCTCGCCGGCGAGAGCGGCATGCCGCACGCGCACTGGTGGGCCGAGTCGTGGACGGGCCACTAGCCCGAGGGTTCGTCGAGGTGCCCGGTCTAGGACGCCGCCGAGCTCTCGATCGTGCCCGAGTCCCGGGGAGGCGCGGCTTCCAGCCCGAGCTCGATCGCCGCCTCGGGCTCGAGATCCTGTCCGGCGGCGAGCTCAGCCTCGAACGCCTCGTCGCCCAGCTGCACGCGGAGCGGCGGCTGGAAGCGCTCCTGGATCGACCGCTCGGTGAGTGACGGCGTGGCGCCGATTCCCTCGAGCATCGCCTCCGCGGCGCCGAACAGCCTGGCTGCGCGCTCGGCCTCGCCCTGGACCGAGCTCGCCGCCGCGAGGCCCTGCAGGCACTCCGAGGCGACGCGCTTGTCGCCGCGCTCGTTCGCGAGTCTCAGCCCCTCGACGAAGAGCCCCACCGCTCCGTCGCCGCCGCCCTCGTAGAGCTGGATGCGCCCGAGGTTGACGAGGGCGAGCGACGTGCTCCACGTGTCCCGCAGCTCGCGCGCGAGCGTGAGACCTTCCTCGAGGAGCTTGGTGGCCCGCTTGTGCTCTCCGCGCGTGAGCTCGGTCCGGCCCAGGTTGAGCAGCGAGTTCGCCACGAGGCGCTTGTCGCCGAGCTCGCGGCGCAGAGCCAACCCTTCCTCGAACAGCTTCATCGCCTCGGTGTCCTCGCCGCGCGCCGATGCCCGGTCCGCGAGCACGTTCAGCGCACCCGAGGCGGTCACCTTGTCGCCCACGTCGCGCGCGAGCTCGAGGCTCTTCTCGGCCAGCATCTTCGCCCGCTCGTCGGCGTGCTCGAGGTAGGCGCCGCGGGTCATCACGAGGAAGCCGAGCTGCTGGAGGGACGCAGCCTCCAGGCGCACGTCGCCGACCTCCCGGGCCAGCACGAGGCTCTCCTCGAAGAACGGCTTCGCCTGCACGTAGTCGCCCTGGCCGAGCGCCGAGTAGCCCGCTGCGTAGTACGCCTTCGCCAGCACCCGCACCTCGATGCCGCTTGCCCGCTCCATCGCCTCGGTCAGCCATCTGCGACCCTCTGTCATGAGGCCGCGCGTGCTCCAGAAGCGGACGAGCGCGCCCGCCATCCGCAGCCCGAGCTCGACCTCGCCGGCCTCGAACGACCAGGCGAGCGCGGCGCGGATGTTGCCGTTCTCCTCGTCGAGCCGCTGCAACCAGGCCGCCTGGCCCGCGCGCACGAGCTCGGGCTCGGCCGTCTCCGCGAGGGCGAGGAAGCGCTCGGCGTGGCGTCGCCGCAGCTCCTCGAGCTCCCCGCTCTCACGCAGGCGCCCGAGTGCGTACTCGCGAATCGTCTCGAGCATGGCGAAGCGGGGCTCGCCGTCTGCCCCTTCGCGCTGGCGGAGCAGGCTCTTGTCGACGAGCGACGCGATCGTGTCGAGCACGTCGCCCAGCCCGAGCCCGTACGGCGTCCCGCAGATTCCCTCCGCTCCCTCGAGGCTGCAGCCGCCGACGAACACGCCGAGGTGGGCGAGCATCGCCTGCTCGGTCTCGTCCAGCAGGTTGTAGCTCCAGTCGATCGTGTTGCGCAGGGCCTGCTGGCGTGCCGGGAGGTCGACGGCGCCGCCGGTGAGCAGGTCGAGGCACTTCTCGAGTCGCGCCAGCATCGCCCGGGGCGAGAGCAGCTTGACGCGGGCGGCGGCGAGCTCGATGGCGAGCGGCAGGCCGTCGAGGCGCAGACAGATCTGCGCCACCTGGGCGGCGTTCTCCTCGGTGAGGAGGAAGTCCGGCCTCACCGCCTGAGCTCGCTCGACGAAGAGCGCGACCGCCGCCGACCCGGCGAGCCCCGCGACGTCGGCGGCCTGCTCCGGATCCGGTAGGGAGAGCGGCGGCACCGGGTACTCGTGCTCGCCTCGGACGCGCAGCGCCGCCTGGCTCGTCGCGAGCACCTTCAGGCTCGGCGTGTGCGCGAGCAGCTCGGCCACGAGCGGCGCTGCCTCGAGCACCTGCTCGAAGTTGTCCAGCAGGAGCAGCATCGAGTCGTCGCCGATGCGGGCGCGGAGCGTCTCGACCAGCGGCTGGTCGTGCGACTCGCTGACCCCGAGCGCGTCGGCGATCGCCGAGCCGACGAGGGCCGGGTCGGCGATAGGCGCGAGGTCGACGAAGAGCACGCTGCTGAACTCCTCCGCCAGCATCGTCCCGATCGCGAGCGAGAGCCTCGTCTTGCCCGTGCCACCGGGCCCGGTCAGCGTAAGCAGACGGTAGTCCGGGGCGCGCAGGAGCTCGCACACGGCCTCGACCTCGTCGCTGCGGCCGACGAGCGGCGTGGCCTGGACCGGGATGTTGGAGAAGACGAGCTTCGCGGAGCGCGCCCGCGGCGGGGGCGCCACGGAGAGGACGGCAGTGCCGACGATCGGCGTCTGCGACGTCGTGCCGAGCGCGGCGCGAGCGGCCTCGACGAGGTCGCGGCAGCTCTTGAAGCGATCCTCCTCCCTCTTCGCCAGCGCCCGGGCGATCACGTCGTCGAGGGCGGCGGGCAGCTCCGGCCTCACGTCGGTCACGGCCGGCGGCGGGTCGAGCAGGTGCGCGTGGATCACGGCCACGTCCGTCTCGCGATCGAACGGCTTGCGCCCGGTCAGGCACTCGTAGAGCACGCACCCGAGGGCGTAGACGTCGACCGGCGAGCCGATCGGCTTGCCCTCGATCTGCTCGGGGGCGGCGTAGTCGAGCGTGCCGAGGAAGAACCCGGTCTTCGTCAGCCCCTTCGAGCGTGCGTGCTTGGCGATGCCGAAGTCGGTCAGGTAGATGCGGCTCGTCGGCTCGTCGATCAGGACGTTGGCCGGCTTCACGTCGCGGTGGACGAGGTCGCGGGCGTGGGCGGCGTCGAGCGCTGCGCCGGCCTGATCGACGATCGCGATCGCGCGCTCGGCGCTCAGCGGCCCCTCCCGCTCGAGCAGGTCCTTGAGGTCGCAGCCCTGGACGTAGCGCATGGCGATGTAGGCCAGGCCGTTCACCTCGCCCGCGTCGTAGATCGGAATGATGTTCGGGTGGTCGATCGCCGCCACGAGCTGCGATTCCCGGATGAAGCGCTCGCGGAAGTCGCCGTCCTGCGCGAGCTCGGGCAGGAGCGTCTTCAGCGCAGCCCTTCGTCCCAGCAGCATGTGCTCGGCGCTGTAGACGAAGCCCATCCCCCCGCGCCCGAGCAGGCCGTCGATCCGATAGCCGGCAAGCTCGGTGCCGATCTCGAGATTCACGTTCACCGTTCTTCCTGACCGCCCCTCGCGAGGCGCCACGACGGCTCCGGCGGGCGCGACCCCTGCCGGAGATTTGCACGTGCTGCCTCGGAAAGTATGCTAACGGCTCGCGCCCACCGGAGGCGAGCGCCCGTTTCGGCCGGAACCGGGGCGCTCTAGCCGAGTGCGAGGTAGAGCAGGAGCGCGACGATGATCGCGATCGCCGCCGCGATCGCCAGCAGCGCCGGTGTGAGCTTCCGGCTCTCGAGCCGCGACGTGCCCTCCGCCTCCTCGGACGAGGAAAACGGCTCGGACGGCGTTCCGGCGGACTCGGCCGCTGCCGCCGGAGAGCCCGAGCGGCCGTTGCTCTCGATCTCGAACGAGGTCGTGCCCAGCTTGACGACGTCGCCGCCGGAGAGGCGCGTGGCGCTCTCGATCTTCCGCCCGTTCACGAACGTTCCGTTCAGCGAGCCCAGATCCTCGATCTCGAGCCCGTCGCCCTTCGGGCGGATGACGGCGTGGCGGCGCGAGACCTCCGCGTCCTCGACCATGACGGCGGTGTTCTCGCGTCCGAGCGTGAGCTCGCCCTCGAGCTCATAGCGCTCCCCGGCCCCGGGCCCGTCCCTGACGACGAGAGCCGACACCTCTAGCCCGGGCGTCCTTCGGCCGCGGTCCGCAGCAGCTCGGCGTAGGCGCCGGCGGACGCAGGCCGCTGGCCGGGTTCCTTCGCGAGCGCCGCGAGCACGGCCTCGGTGAAGCCCTGCGGGAGATCGGAGCGGGCGGCCCCGGGATCGGGCGGAGCCTCCTCCAGGTGCGCGAGCCCGACCTGGAAGAGCGACTTGTCGGCGAACGGCGTCTTGCCCGCGACGCACTCGTAGACGGTGCAGCCGAGGGCGTAGATGTCCGTCGCCGGCTCCGCCGGCCGGCCCTTGATCAGCTCCGGAGCCAGGTAGTCGAGCGTGCCCATCACCTGACCGGGCCTCGTCAGGACCGTGTACGCGCGGCCCTTCGCCAGCCCGAAGTCGGTCAGCATCGCGGCGCCTTCCTGGTCGATGATGATGTTCGAGGCCTTGATGTCGCGGTGCACGATTCCGGCGCCGTGCAGGGCGTCGAGACCCGAGGCGAGGCCACCGGCCACACGAACCGTCTCCTCGACTCCGAGCGGACCATTCGCTCTGAGTCGCTCCTCGAGCGTGTCTCCTTCGATATAGCCGACCGCGAGGAAATCGCGTCCTTCCGCCTCGCCCGCCTCGAGAATCGGCACGAGATTGCGGTCGTGCACCTCGGAGGCGGCACGCGCCTCCTGCTTGAAGCGCTGCTTGAAGATCTCGTCCTCCGAGAGGTCGAGCTTCAGGACCTTGAGCGCGACGACGTGCCCGTCGGTCTCACGGACGGCCCGGAAGACGAGGCCCATGCCGCCTTCGCCGAGGTGCGACTCGAGCCGGTAACCGCCGAGCGTGTCGCCGACCTGGACCTCTCGACCCTCCGACGTCCCCAGCTTCCACATGTGGCGCAAGCATAATCCTTGACCGGGGAAACTCCACTACCCGAGCGTGCGCGCGAGCACGGGGTGCTCCACCGGAGCGGCGTCGGTCAGCGGCAGCTCGAAGGTGAACGTCGAGCCCTGGCCCGGCTTGGAGGACACCCAGATGCGCCCGCTCATCTGCCGCAGCAGCTCGCGGGAGATGTACAGGCCGAGCCCGCTGCCGCCGACGCCGCGCGTGAGCTGCGGATCGAGCCGGTAGAACTTCTCGAAGATGCGGTCGTGCTCGGTCGCCGGGATGCCGAGTCCGTGATCGCGCACGCTGAAGCGCAGGTGACCGCCTGTCACCTGCAGGCCCACCTCGACCCGGCCGCCTCCGGGCGAGTACTTGACCGCGTTCTCGACGAGGTTCGTCAGCACCTGCCGGGCCCGGTCCTCGCTGCCGGCGACGGGGCCGAGCGGCGGACGGACGTGCAGATCGATCGCGTGCTCGGGCGAGCGCGCCTGCGCGGACTCGACGACGCCCCGGGCGAGCGAGTCGGCGTCGAAGGAGTCGGTCTCGACGGTGAGATGCCCGGACGAGAGCTGGCTTGCCAGGAGGATCTGCTCGACGAGCAGGGCGAGCCGCGTCGACTCCTGGGAGATGACCGCGAGCAGCTGCTCCTGGGTGGCGGGCTCGAGCTCGGGGTCGTCCCGACCGAGCGTCACGGCCGCACCGTGGATCGAGGCGAGCGGGGTCCGCAGCTCGTGCGAGATCGTGGAGACGAAGTCCGCCCGGTTCTCCTCGAGGCGCCGCTCCTCGGTCAGGTCGCGGAAGGCGTAGACCGTTCCCTCCTCGAAGCCGACGGCCGAGATCGAAAGCCAGAGATCCTTGCCGGCGAACGTCAGCGGCACGGTCTCCGTCGGCGGTGCCTCGTGGGGTCCGCCGTGGCTCTCCAGCACGGGGATGAGCGGTGCGACAGCCTCCCAGCCCGGGATGGCGTCGGTCGCGGGCCGTCCGAGAATCCGGGCCGTCGACAGGCCCGTGATCGCCTCGGCGGCGGGGTTCCAGAAGCGGATCACCCCCTTGCCGTCGACCAGGAAGATGCCGTCGCCGACGTGCGAGAGCACCCGGCTTGCCAGCGCGCGCCGCTGCTGGCCCACACGGCCGCGCGCGATCGCGGGCGCGAGGGCGTAGGCGATCAGCAAGACGCTGCCCAGCGTGATGAGGCCGGCGAACAGCACCCGCCGTCGCACGTCGTTCGCGGCGGCTGCGACGGTCGCAGCCGGGGTGAGCGCCACGAGCCTGGCACCCGGCCGGCCGGGGAGCAGGCGCGCGGAGACGGCGCGGTAGCGGCCTCCGGCCAGCGAGACCTCCGCGGGCCGGTCGAGCCCGCCGGCAACGCTGCGGAGCTCGGCGAGGGAGCCGACCATGGGATCGCCGCCCTTGTGGCTCAGAGCCACTAGGTCGCCGGCGACGAGCGCGAGCCGGTCGCCGCGGGCGAGTCCGACCTTGCCGCCCAGGCGGGTGAGGAGGGCGCGGTCGAGGGGGACGGCGACGACGACCCAGCCGACCCGGCCGGCGTCCGAGACGACCTCCGTCGTGCGAACGAGCGAGCTCGGCCTGCGCGTGACGGCGGCCATCGCCGCGACGTCCGTGGCAAAGACGACGTGCGGCTCCGATCGTTGCAGCTCTGCGAGCTCGGCGCGATCCTTCGTGGCCAGCGCACGCTGGACGCGTCCCGTGCTCGCGAGCGCGCGCGAGGTCACCTCGGCCTCGTCGGCGACCCGGGCGTACTCGCCGAGCGCGGAGCCGAGCACGCCGTTCAGCCTCGCGTCGGCGTTTCGGCGCTCGCCGGCCGCGGCGTAGTTGCCTGCGGCCCACACCGCGGCGCCCACCGGGAGTGCGAGGAGCGCGAGGTAGGCGATCAGGCGAAGTCCGACGCGGGTCTCGCCGGTCGAAGGCACCCAGAGGGCGTCCGGTCGCCGGAGGATTCGTCGTCTCATACCGGGGCCCTACTTCCTCTTCGGCTCCCTCTTGTCCTTGTCGTCGCGGTCTCTGTCGCTTTTACCCTCCGAGCCCCGGTCGCCGGAGTCGTCGTCCTGCGGCGCCTCTCCGGCCGGCCGGCTCTCCGCCGGGGCCGGCTGGGCGGGAGCCGGCGCTGCCGGTGGCGCCACGGGTTCCGCCCGCGCGGATTTGCTCCGGCGCTTCTTGGCCCCGTCCTCCTTCTTGCCCCGTTCGGGCTCGGCCGGCACCGCCGTAGGCACTGCGGCTCCAGGAGCCGGCACCGGGGCCGCGGGCGGCTGGGCAGTCGGATCGGCGCCTCGAGGCTTGTCCTTCTTCTTGCCGTGCTTGCGGCCCTTGTGTCCCTTCTTGCCCGAGTCGGCCGGCGGGGAGGCCGCGGGCGGCCTCGTCGTGACGGGGGCCGCCGGTTGCTGCGCGGGCGGCGCCGAGGCGGGAGG
>JBOHAW010000124.1:0-43815 GCA_050697975.1 Gaiellaceae bacterium | reverse complement strand
ACACGGCTCGGTTCGGCGAGGTCGCCTCCGGCGACGCGGCGGTGCTCGTCCGTCCGGTGCTCGAGACGCGGCTCGTCGGCTCACGCGCGGTCGGCCGGCCGCTGCGCCTCGCAGCGCGCCTGCGACCGGCGGGCGCGGGCAGGCTGACCGTGCGCATCTGGCGCGGCGGCCGCCGGACCCACGCCGCGACCCACGGCAGCTCGGTTCGGCTCGGACTGCGGACTCGCCGGGCCGCCTCGTACCGGATCCGCGTCATCGTCGAGCCGACGGCGGGCTACACGGGCGCGAGCCGCACTCTGGCCGTCACCGTCGTCCAGCCCCGGCTCTCGCTCGGCTCGAGGGGTCCGAGCGTGCGTGCGCTCGAGGCGCGCCTCGCCGAGCTTCGCTACGCCCTGCCCGCGGTCGACGGCGCCTACGGCCTCGACACGTACCAGGCCGTGCTCGCCTTCCAGAAGGTGCACGGCCTCCCGTGGACCGGGCGCGCGGACGCTAGTCTCTGGAACGCGCTCGCCCGCGCGCGGCCGCCACGAGCCCGCTACGGGGGCGACCATCTCGAAGTGAGCAAGGGACGGCAGGTGCTCCTCGCCGTCCGCAGCGGGCGAGTGACCGCCGCCGTCCACGTCTCCACGGGCGCCACGGGCAACACGCCGATCGGCCGCTGGCAGGTGTATCGCAAGGTGGCGGGGTGGGACTGGGTGCTCTGGTATCCGATGTACTTCCTCCGCGGCTTCGCCATCCACGGCTATCCGTCCGTCCCCGCCTACCCGGCCTCCCACGGCTGCGTGCGGGTGCCCATGTGGATCGCGCCCAGCCTCTACTCCGCGAATCCCTACGGACAGACGGTCTACGTCTACTGGTAGAGCCGCCGCGGTCGCGCTCGTCCTGGCACTGGCGTCGGCCTGGCTGGGTTACGACCGCCTGTACGGGAACGGCGGCGAGCGCCCCCTGGAGTGGCGCGACCTCACGGCTACCGCCGCGGGCGCGCGCTTTCCGCGGCCGGCGACGAGGGTGATCGAGAGCCGCGCCGAGCTCGCGAAGGTGCTGCCGGGCGCGCCGACGGTCGACTTCACCCGCGAGCGGGCGGTGCTCGTGGCGATCGGGCCGCGGTCGAGCTCGGGCTACGCTCTGGAGGTGCGAGGCGTGACGGAGCGGCGGCGGCGAATCGTCGTCTCGGTGTCCGAGCGCTCACCGGGCTCCGGCGAGCGCGTCCGCCCGCGCGTGACGTATCCGCTTCGCCTGCTCGCGCTCCCACGCGGCGGCAAGCCGGTCGAGGTCGAGCGCTGAGCGACGCGGCACCCGATCCGCTGATCCGCCAGCTGCGCGAGCAGATCTCCGACACCGACCGGGCGATCGTCGAGGCGATCAACACGCGCCTCAAGCTCGTCGCGCGCCTGAAGCGGTACAAGGAGTCGCGCGGGATCGAGTTCGTCGACCCGGACCGCGAGGAGTGGATGGTGCAGTACCTCGCCCGGGCGAACCGCGGGCCGCTCTCCGACGAGGGCCTGCGCGAGATCTTCGGCGAGCTGCTCGACCTGACGAAGCGCGAGGTCGCCCGCGAAGATCGTGCCGACTAGGGCGCCGGCTAGTTCTCCTCTTCCTCGACCGCGAACTCGTCGGGCGTGACGTTGTCGAGGAAGCGCTTGAACTCGTCCACCATCTCCTCCTCGTTCACCTCGCCGCCCTCGAACTCGATCGCCGACTCCTCGATCACGTCGTCGGCGGCGAAGATCGGCGCGTCGACCCGGATCGCGAGGGCGATCGCGTCGGAGGGGCGCGAATCGACGTCGACCTCCGACCCGTCCTGCTGCACCGTCACCTGCGCGTAGAAGGTGTTCTCGCGCAGCTCGGTGACCGTGATGCGAACCACCTGCGCCTGCAGCTGGCCGAGGATGTCGGTGAACAGGTCGTGGGTCATCGGCCGCGGCGTGGTCGCGCCCTGAAGCTTCATCAGAATCGCCGCGGCCTCGGGGTGACCGATCCAGATCGGCAGGAACTTGTTGCCGTCGGCCGTCTTCAGCAGGACGATCGGCTGCTTGCCGACCAAATCGAAGCTAACCCCGTAAATGACCATTTCCTGCATAACGGCACGGCGCGTTGGCCTGGGCTCATTCTAGCTCAGGGGGTCTCCGTCAACCCCCGAGGGAACGTCCTCCTCGACCTCCGCGAGAGGCGCCGAGAACCGCTGCCCGGTGTCGGCGTCCTCGAGCACGGCGCGCCGGTCGGGCACGCTCATGGGCTCGATCCCGCGCAGATAGCAGGGCCGGCCCTGATAGGTAACGAGGTCGCCGATGTTCATGTGCCGCAGTGGAGGACGAGCGCCCAAAGGGTCGCTCCGACGGGTGATCGGCATACGCCGAACCGGGAAGGATCCCTGAAGTGAGCGTTTCTCTAGGGTGCCCGCGCAAGGGTGACGGCGGCGGGGACTCGGTAGCGCAGGCTCAGCGCGAGGGTCTTGCCGGGCGGGACGAGCAGCGGATACGAGACCCGTAGAACGCCACCGGCCGGCCCGGTCAGCGTCTGTGTGATCCGCGCGAGCTGCCAGGACGCGGTCACGTTCGTGATCGACTCGCTCGCCGTGACGACGTCGTCCGTCGCGGCGGTGTCCGGAGCAAGCGACACTGTGACGACGAAGTCGCCGCCCGCGCCGGTGCCGCTCGTGGCGAGGGCGGCCCCCGCGGTGCCGAGCGCGAGCACGACCACCGCACTCAGGAAGAGAGCGCGTCGCATACGAACCTCCTTCGGTTGACTCGCCCGGCCGTACGGAGACGGCCGGCGCCGGTACGACCATGTATACGAGGACCAGGCGTCGAGGTTGCCGACCGCCTGCGAGGAGGGCGAGGGCCCGCTCGAACGCCTTCGCCAGCGTCGCCGGCGTCTCCACGCCCTCGATCACCCAGCCGGGCTCGAGCAGGACGACGTCCGTCCGAGCCGACGCGCGAAGCCGATCCCGGTCATCGGCGCGCGGCTAGTACCGGGCCACCGCAAGGGCGGGACAAGGACGGAGAGCATTCGACCCCTCTACGGCAAAACCCCTGCGCTAGCAGGGGTTCCGAGGTGGGCGATCCTGGATTCGAACCAGGGACCTCCGCCTTATCAGAGCGGCGCTCTAACCAACTGAGCTAATCGCCCGCGCGGCAGCGCAGTCTAGCGACTAGTGGATCTGCTGGGTCCGGCGCAGGTAGTCCTCGACGGCGAGCAGGAACGGGCGGTCGCTGGCGAGCTCCGCGAGCGTGTCCTTCGTATCGTCGTCGAGCTCGTCGTCGTGCGCGAGCTCCGTGAGGAAGCTCGACATCGTCCCGGCCTGGGACATCGCGGCCATCCTCAGGAAGATCTTGCGGGTGCTGTCGTCCTGGGAGATCGCTTCGAGCGACTCGAGGTCGCGGAGCCAGAGTCCAACCATGTCACCAGCTGTAACGCCCCGGCCGGGGCGCCGGATACGGGCCGGCTACCCGGTGGCTCGTTCGAGCGCCTCGACGAGCTCGTCGAGCTCGTGCTCGTCGGCGAAGGCGAGCTCGAGGCGGCCCGCTCCCGCCCGCACCGGCTCCCCGGCGATCCGCTCGAGCGCGGTTCGCGCCCGTTCGAGGAGAGCGGGGTCGACGAGGGCCGGCGAGCGCCTGGGCCTCGTCCGGGCGCCCGCTCCTCGCGCGGCTCGCTCGGCCGCCCGCACGGACAATCCCAGCCGCACGATCCGCTGCGCGAGCCGCCGTCGCTCCTCGTGCCCGGGCACTGCGAGCACCGCTCGGGCGTGCCCTTCGCTCAGGCGTCCGGCGTCGAGCAGCTCGAGCACGTCGCGCGGAAGCTCGAGCAGGCGCACGCGGTTGGAGACCGCCGGCTTGGAGCGGCCGACACGCTCCGCCACCTCGCCGAGCGAGAGCCCGAACTCGTCGAGGAGTACAGCGTAGGCCCGCGCCTCCTCGACCGCCGAGAGCTGCTCGCGGGCGACGTTCTCGACCAGGGCGAGGAGAAGCGAGTCGCGGTCGTCGGCCTCGCGTACGAGGGCGGGAACCGTCGGAACGCCCGCCTCGCGGGCCGCCCGCCAGCGGCGCTCGCCGGCGATCAGCTCGAATCCGCCCCCAGGCCGCGGCCGCACGACGACGGGCTGGAGCACGCCCTGTGCGCGGATCGACTCGGCCAGCCCCGAGGCCGCCTCGGTCTCGAAGCGCCGGCGGGGCTGGCGCGAGTTCGGGTGAATCGTGTCGACCGGCAGGTGCGTCAGCTCGGGACCGTCGCCCACACCGCCGATCAGAACCTCGAGGCCGCGGCCGAGGCCGCGGCGCTCAGGAGCGCTCGACAAGCTCCATCGCCACCTTCCAGTATGCGTCGGCGCCCGCCGAGCGCCGGTCGTATGCGATCGCGGGGAGGCCGTGGCTCGGGGCCTCGGCGAGCCGGACCGACCGGGGCACGACCGTCCTGAACACGAGTGCGCCGAAGTGGCGCCGCACCTCCTCGGAGACGTCGGCCGCGAGCTTCGTGCGACCGTCGACCATCGTCAGGAGGACGCCGCCGAGCGCGAGACCCGGATTGAGGCGCGCGCGCACGAGGTCGACCGAGCGGACGAGCTGCGAGAGACCCTCGAGCGCGTAGTACTCGGCCTGGACGGGCACGAGCACGCGGTCGGCGGCCGCGAGCCCGTTCACCGTCAGCGGGCCCAGGGACGGCGGGCAGTCGAGGAAGACGAACGAGTAGCGGGCGCGGGCGCCGTCGAGAGAGCCGGCGAGGTAGCGCTCTCCGTCCTCGCGGCGGGCGAGCTCCACGGTGGCGCCGGCCAGGTCCGGTCTCGCGGGCACGAGGTCGAGATTGGCGAACCGGGTGGGCCGGATCAGCTCCTCGAGCGGCGCGCCGTCGAGCAGATCGTAGGTGGAGCTCCCGTTCGCGCGCTCGCCGAGGCCCGAGGTCGCGTTCGCCTGCGGGTCGAGGTCGATCACGAGCGCCGGCTCGCCGGCCTCGGCCAGGCAGGCGGCGACGTTGATCGCGGTCGTCGTCTTCCCGACGCCGCCCTTCTGGTTCGCGAGCGCGTAGATGCGGCCGGGCACGTCTCGAGTCTAGAGAGGCGCCCGGTCAGCCCGGCTACGCGAGCGGGCGCTTGCGAGCGACACCCGGACGGCGGGGGAAGCCCGGCGGTGTCGGTCCGAGCTTGCGGAGGACGAGAAAGCCCGGAGGCGCGTGGAGCGGCTCGGCGTTCAGCCGCTCCGCCACCCGCCCGACTGCGCCTGCGTCGACGCTCGGCCCCACCCAGAGGATCGCCGCGCCGCCGGGCTTCACGAGCGGCAGGCACCACTCGGCCGCAACCGGCGGCGGGGCGAGCGCTTTCGCGACGGCAGCCCCGTACCGGTCTGTTCCCTGCTCCTCGGCGCGACCCCACACGACGCGCACGTTGGGGAAGTCGCGCTCCCAGCGGCGGAGGAAGTCGGCCTTCCGGCGTTCCGCCTCGAGCAGCGTCACCTCCCGGTCCGGAAGCGCCGCCGCGAGCGGGATGCCGGGTGCGCCGCCGCCGGAGCCGACGTCGACGATCGGGCCTGCGAAGCCACGGGCGAGCTCGGCGCCGCGCAGGCTGTCCTCGAGCAGAACGCGGCGGGCCTCCGCCGGGTCCCGGATCGCCGTCAGACCGGGAGTCTCGAGTACCGCCTCGAGCCAGCGCTCGAGGCGCGGGTCGGTCAATCGGCCGGGACGATCACGACGAAGCGGTTCGGCTCGGTGCCCTCGCTCGTCGTCTCCACGCCCCCGAACTCTTTCAGGCGCACGTGGACGACCTTGCGCTCGACCGCGCTCATCGGCTCGAGCTCGAGCCGCTCTCCGCTCGAGAGCACCCGCTCGGCGCTGCGCACCGCGAGCGCCTCCAGCGAGGCCTGCCGGCGCGCGCGATACCCGGCCGCGTCGACGACCACCTCCTTGCGCCCGTCGCCGTAGCGGCGCGCGAGGATCGCGTTGACGAGGTACTGGATCGCGTCGATCGTCTGGCCGTGCTTGCCGATCAGCATCCCGAGCTCGCGGCCGGCGCAGGCGGCCACGATCGTCTCCTCGTCCTCGTGGACGTCGATGCGGCAGTGGATGCCGAGCTCGTCGACGATGCGGCCGAGCAGCTCGCGCACGAGGGCCGAGAGCTCGCTCTCGTCGCGCGGTTCCGCCGGCGCCTCCTCCGTCACGCTCGCGAGCACGCGTGCCGGCGCGTAGCCGATGCCGAGCAGCCCGCGCTCGCCCTCGGACACGACCTGGAAGCGCACCGCCGCCTTGTCCAGGCCGGGCGCGAGCCGCTCGAGCTCGCGCAGCGCGCTCCACTTCGCCTCGCCGACCGTCTCGCCGGTCGCCTCCACCTGGTGCTCGGTCACCGGCGCGCCTTCTTCTTCCGCTTGACCTTGCGCGGCGTGCCGACCGCCGTCGGTGCGGGCTTCGGCCCGCTCGGCGCGCCCTTCGCCCCGTCCTCCGACTCGTCCGAGCGTGGCGGCGTGCGCGAGGTGCGCTTCGGCGGCGGCTCGGGCTTCGGCATCATCCGCCGCGTGATGAGGCCCTGGCCGGTCGTCCACAGGTTCGTCGTCACCCAGTAGAGGACGAGGCCGGCGGGGAAGTTGAGGATGAAGAAGAGGAAGGCGAGGGGCAGGACCAGCAGCAGCGTGCGCTGCGTCTTGTCCATCGTCGTCGACATGAGCAGCGTCGAGGTCGTCTGGCTGATCGCGTAGATGGCGAGCAGGAGATAGCCCGACCAGTGCGCGTTCGCCTCCGCGGTGATGTCGGGAACCACCTGCAGCCAGCTGAGATCGGCCTCCGGGAAGCGGGGCAGGATCTCGTCTTTGAAATCCCGCAGGACGAAGAACAGCGCGATGAAGACCGGGATCTGGGCCACGATCGGCAGGCACGACGCGGCCGGGTTGATCTTGTTCTCCTTGTAGAACTTCATCAGCTCTTCGTTCTGACGCGCACGGTCGCCCTTGTAGCGCTGCTGGATCGCCTTCATCTCGGGCGCGTGCGCCTGGAGGTTCTGCATCGAGTGGATCTGTCGCACCGTCAGCGGCACGAGGACGATGCGAACGATCACCGTCGTCGCCACGATCGCCCAGGCCCACGGGAGCCCGATCGACTCGTGCAGGAACTCGAGCATCGCCGCGAGCGGCCGCTCGATCGGCTCGAGGAGGGCAAGCATCATGCGAAGAGCCTCTGATCCTCGGCGCGGTCGACGCCGCCGTGGCTCCACGGATTGCAGCGAAGGAGGCGCCAGCCCGCGAGGACGGTGCCCTTCAGGAAGCCGTAGCGGCGCAGCGCGTCGATCGCGTACTGCGAGCAGGACGGGTGGTACTTGCAGCTGCCGCCGGCGAGCGGGCTGAGCACGAGCTGGTACGCCCGGACGAGCGCGATCCCCACGTACCTCACGCGGCCGCCTTGGTCAGCACCTCGTCCACGCGCTCGCGCAGCCACTCGAAGCCGCGCGCCTCGGTCGCCTCGGGCAGTCCGGGCCGGGCGATCAGCACGTAGTCGTGGCCGCCGCGAACCTCGGGCAGGCGAGCCCGCCACACCTCGCGCAGCTGGCGCTTGATCCGGTTCCGGACCACCGCGCCGCCGGCTGCACGCGGGACCGCGAGGCCGAGCCGCGGCTCGCCGGACGGGTCCTCACGCGGGAACCAGTAGAGGACGAGGAAGCGCGTCGAGACCGAGCGGCCCTGGCGGTACACGGCGTCGAAGTCCCGCGAGCGAGACAGGCGATTCCGGCGCTGCACGTCGAGGGTCAGGCGGAGAGCCGCTTGCGGCCCTTCGCGCGTCGCCGCTTGATGATCGCCTGGCCGGCGCGCGTGGACATGCGAGCGCGAAAGCCGTGCTTGCGCTTCCGCCTGCGCACGTTGGGCTGATAGGTCCGCTTCATCGAGAAAGGTGGAAAATGGAGGCCGCCGAGGCGGCGGGGAGCCAGTATAGACAAGGCCCCTGAGAGGGGAGTTGTCCACAGATTTCGCGGCCGCACAAGGGAGCGTCGAAACCGCGCAGCGCTGAGGCGTCGGGGTAGCGCAAGGCCCTCTTATCCCCCGGGCTTTCCACACCTGTGGATGACCTTGCTGAGCGAGAAAAGTCCCTGCTAATGGCCTGGTTTTTACCTCAAACGGGCCTTGCGCACGCTCGTTGTCGGCCCCGATGGACGCTGCTATGCTCGCCCCTTCTTTCCCCCCAGCAAGGAGCGGAGCAGGCTAGCGTGGAGCACCCAGTCGAGCTGACTGCAGAGAGCCTGTGGGGGGAAGTGTCCGGTCGGCTCAAGGGGGCGCTGAACGATACGACGTACCGCACCTGGTTCGCGGGTGCGGTTGGGGCCGAGGTGTCCGACGACGCCTTCGTGATCGGCGTTCCGAACGACTTCACGCGCGAGTGGATCGAGGCGCACTTCCTCGACCTGCTCCGCGCGATCGTCCGCGACGCGACCGGTCATCCGCACCACATCCAGCTCTCGGTGCGCGAGGGAAGCCACGCCGGCAGCACACTGATCGAGCCGCCACGACGAACGACCGCCGAGTCGGGGCTGAATCCGAAGTACACCTTCGACCTGTTCGTGATCGGCTCATCGAACCGCTTCGCGCACGCCGCCGCTCTGGCGGTGGCGGAGGCGCCGGCGCAGGCGTACAACCCGCTCTTCATCTACGGCGGCACCGGTCTCGGAAAGACGCACCTGATGCAGGCCATCGCACAGTACGTCGCCGAGCACTCGAGCAACCTGTCGGTGCGCTACGTGACGAGCGAGACGTTCATGAACGACTTCATCAACTCGCTCCGGGACAAGCGAATCGAGGGCTTCAAGCAGCGCTACCGCACGTACGACCTGCTTCTGATCGACGACATCCAGTTCTTCGAGCACAAGGAGCGGATCCAGGAGGAGTTCTTTCACACGTTCAACTCGCTCTACGAGGGCGGCGCGCAGATCGTGATCTCCTCCGACCGGCCGCCGCGGGAGATCTCGACGCTCGAGGAACGGCTGCGCTCACGCTTCGAGTGGGGGCTGATCACGGACATCCAGCCGCCCGACTTGGAGACGCGCATCGCGATCCTGCGCAAGAAGGTGAAGACGGACGAGATCCAGCTGGACGACCCCGAGGTGCTGACCTTCATCGCCGGCCGCATCTCCTCGAACATCCGCGAGCTCGAGGGCGCGCTCACCCGGGTCGTCGCGTTCTCTTCGCTGACCGGGAGAGCGATGACAGTCGAGCTCGCCCAGGACGTGCTCAAGGACGTCTTCCCGCAGGGCGAGGTGCCGCAAGTCTCGATCAAGCGCATCCAGGAGACCGTCTCGGAGCGCTTCGGCCTCTCGCTCGTTGAGCTGTGCAGCGACAGGCGCTCCCAGAACATCGTCTACCCGCGACAGGTGGCGATGTACCTGTCGCGCGAGCTCACGGACTCGTCGCTGCCCCGGATCGGACGGGAGTTCGGCGGGCGGGACCACACCACGGTGATGCACGCCTACTCGAAGATCGGGCGCATGATCAAGGCCGACCGCTCTGTGTACAACCTTGTGCAAGAGTTGACCGCGCGCATCAAGCAGGTGCGCTGAATCTGTGGACAACGCGACAACCCCTCCAGGCGCTGTGGGAATCAGGCATGTCTACCCAGATCCTGTCCCCAGGCGATACCGCTTGGTCGTGCGGCTGAGCGCTGTCTTCCCCGGCGTCCACACTCCCTATGTACTACGACAAAGGATTTAAAGAACAATGATCGACACAGACACCGTGGTCGGATCCGGCATGAAAGTCACGTGCGGGCGAGACGAGCTGATGCAGAAGCTCGGCGTCGTCGCGCGCGCCGTGTCCACTCGCGCGAGCGTCCAAGTTCTGCTCGGCGTGCTGCTCCGCGCGGAGGCGGGGCGGCTCCAGCTCGCTGCCACCGACATGGAGCTCTCGCTGCGCGCGTCTCTCGAGGCCGAGGTGGCTGACGAGGGCGCCGCAGTCGTTCCGGGCAGGCTGCTGGTCGACATCGCGCGCCTGCTGCCGGCGGGCGAGGTAGTGCTCGAGCACCGGGCCGAGGAAGGGGTCGTCCGTCTCGAGTGCGGCAGCGCGAGCTACCGCCTCAACAGCTACAGCGTCGAGGACTTCCCGCGCCTGCCCGACGTCGAGACGCTGCAGTCCTTCACCGTGGAGCGCGAGGCCCTTCTCGACACGGTCGCACGGGTGTCTCGCTCCGCCTCGCGGGACGAGTCCCGCCCTGTCCTGACGGGGATCCTGGTGCGCTTCGAGGCGGGCAGGCTCGTGATGGCGGCGACCGACTCGTATCGCCTGTCCGTCAAGGAGACGACGCTCGGCGGCGAGGCTCCGCCGTTCGAGGCGATCATCCCGGCGCGCGCGCTCGGAGAGCTCGCCCGGATCGCCCAGGGCGGCGAGGAGATCGAACTCGGCGTCCACGAGAACCAGGTTGTGTTCAGCGCGGGCGGCGTGCTCCTGACGACCCGGCGGATCGACGGCCAGTTCCCGAACTACAAGAAGCTGATCCCGGAGACCTTCGAGCACGAGCTGGCGCTGCCGCGCACGGAGCTGCTCGAGGTCGTCCGCCGGACGGCAGTGATGGCTCAGCGCAACTCGCCGCTCCGGCTCCGGTTCGCCGAGGGCGAGCTGACCGTGTCAGCTCAGACGCAGGACGTGGGGGAATCGCGCGAGTCGCTGCCGGTGGCCTTTACCGGCGAGCCGCTGGAGATCGGCTTCAACGCGGAGTTCCTGCGCGACGGCATCGAGTCCGTCACGACCGACGAGGTGACGCTGAAGCTGATCAGCCCGCTGCGCCCGGGCTTGATCCAGGGCGGGGGGGACGACTTCTCGTACCTGATCATGCCGATCCGGCTCGCAGGCTGATCGTCGGCACGGTCTCGCTCCGGAACTTCCGCTCCTACGCTCGGCTGGACCTCGAGCTCGATCCCGGCCTGGTGCTCGTGGTCGGGCCGAACGGGGCCGGGAAGACGAACCTGCTCGAGTCGCTCCACGTCGGCACGCAGGGGTTCTCGCCCCGGACGCGCGCGGACGCACAGCTGATCCGCTTCGGCGAGACCGCCGCCCGTGTGGCGCTGCGCGGGACGCGCGGCGAGGGCGTCCCGGTGGAGCTCGAGGTCACGCTCCGCGCCGGAGAGGGCAAGCAAGGGCGCGTAAACGGCGCCCGTCTTCGCGCCGCCGAGCAGCTTCGCGCCGAGGTGGCGACGCTCGTCTTCACCCCGGACCGCCTGGCCGTGGCGAAGGGAGGACCCGCCGTGCGGCGCGCGTACTTCGACCGCTCTCTCGCACGCCTGCTGCCGGCCCAGGCCGCGGTTCCGGCGGCATATGGCGCCGCGCTCGCCCAGCGCAACGCCGCTCTGCGCCGGGCCGCTCTCGGTCACTCGTCGCGCGCGGCGATCGAGCCCTGGACGGAGAGAGCCGCGCTCCTCGGCGCCGAGCTCGTCACCGCCCGCCGAAACGCGGTCGCGCTGCTCGCTCCGGCCTTCGCCGAGCGGGCGGACGAGCTGGGGCTCGCCGTTGCCGCCCTGCGCTACGAGGGCGAGCCGCCGACCGCTGAGGCCCTGGAGGCGCGGCTCGAGCGTGATCTCGAGCGCGGCGCCACCGGCCTCGGGCCTCATCTCGATGACGTCGGGATCGTGTCCGGCACCCGTGAGCTGCGGCTGTACGGATCCCAGGGCGAGCAGCGTCTGGCCGTCCTCTCGCTGCTGCTCGCCGAAGCCGGCGTGATCGCCGACCGCGGGGCCGCTGCGCCGCTGCTGCTGCTCGACGACGTGCTCTCCGAGCTCGACCCCGCACGCCGGCGCGCGCTCGCCGCGCGCCTCGGGGGTCGCAGCCAGACGCTGATCACCGCGACGGCGGCGTCCGCGCTGCCGGTCGAGCCGGCCCAGCTGCTCGAGGCCGGAGGCGGCGACGTCAGGCGTGTGTCGTGATGAAGCAGATCGGGCGCGAGGTGAGGCGCGAGCTCGGCCGCTTCGGTCCGGCGGCCGGAATGGCGGAGCTGGTGGCGGTCTGGACCCCCGCGGTCGGCGAGGCGATCGCCCGCCACGCCTGGCCGGCCCGGCTCGCACGCGACGGCACGCTGCACGTGAGCACGGACTCCTCGGCGTGGGCGTTCGAGCTCTCGCAGCTCGCCCCGACGGTGCTCGAGCGGCTGCGGTCATCGATGGGCGAGACCGCTCCGCGCGCGCTTCGCTTCGCGGTCGGACGCCTGCCGGAGCCCGCCGCCGAGGATCTGTCCGTACGGCTCCCTCCACCTCCGGCTCCGAGCGCCGGGGAGCTCGAGCTGGCGCACTCGCTCACCGCCGCGATCGACGACGCCGACCTGCGCGAGCTGGTCGCCCGAGCCGCCGCCGCCAGTCTCGCTCGGGCCGCCTCCGGCCGCTGATTCTGGTAGAATGCGGTGAGCCCGTAAGTAGCTGTTTTGCAGGGCTTTTTTGATGGCCGAAACGTCCTACACCGCAAAAGACATCACCGTCCTCGAGGGCCTCGAGCCGGTCCGTCTGCGCCCGGGCATGTACATCGGCACCACGGGCCCGCGCGGCCTTCACCACCTCGTCTACGAGGTCGTGGACAACTCTGTCGACGAGGCTCTTGCCGGGCGCTGCGACCTCGTCGAGGTGATCCTGCACCCGGACAACTCCGTCACGGTCACCGACAACGGCTCGGGCATTCCGGTGGACGTGATGCCGGAGCAGGGCCTGCCGGCTCTGACGGTCGTGCTGACGAAGCTCCATTCGGGCGGAAAGTTCGGCGGCGAGGGGTACAAGGTCTCGGGCGGCCTCCACGGCGTCGGCGTCTCGGTCGTGAACGCGCTCTCCGAGCGACTGGTCGCGGAGGTGCGCCGCGAGGGCAAGCTCTATCGCCAGGCGTTCCAGCGCGGCGTCCCGACCGGCGACATGGAGGAAGTCGGGACGGCGGCGTCGTCGGGCACGACCATCTCCTTCCTGCCCGACCTCGAGATCTTCGACGAGCTCGAGTGGTCGGCCCAGACGCTCGTCGACCGGTTGCGCGAGACGGCCTTCCTCACCCGCGGCCTGCGCATCGTCCTCGTGGACGAGCGCGAGGGCGAGGAGCGGCAGGAGTTCTACTACGAGGGCGGGATCCGCGACTTCGTCGCCTACCTGAACGAGTCCAAGGACACCGTCCACAAGCACATCGTCTACTTCGAGGCGACGACCGAGGACGCCGCCGTCGAGGTGGCGGCCCAGTGGAACACCTCCTACCACGAGTCGGTCTCGTCCTTTGCGAACAACATCAACACCCACGAGGGCGGCTCGCACATGTCCGGCTTCAAGGCCGCGCTCACGCGCACGCTGAACGACTACGCGCGCGCGAAGGGCCTGATCAAGGAGAAGGAGGACAACCTAGAGGGCGAGGACGTGCGCGAGGGTCTCGCCGCCGTCATCTCGGTCAAGCTGCGGGAGCCGCAGTTCGAAGGCCAGACGAAGACCAAGCTCGGCAATCCCTGGGTGCGCGGCCTCGTCGAGCAGACGGTGAACGCGAGGCTGGCGGAGTTCCTCGAGGAGAACCCGACCGACGCCCGCCAGATCATCACGAAGGCCGTGGCAGCGCAGCGCGCGCGCCAGGCCGCCCGCAAGGCGCGCGAGCTGACCCGGCGCAAGAGCGCGCTCGAGAACTCGTCGCTGCCGGGCAAGCTCGCCGACTGCTCGATCCGCGATCCCGAATCGGCCGAGCTCTACCTCGTGGAGGGCAACTCCGCCGGCGGCTCCGCCAAGGACGCACGCGATCGCACCTACCAGGCCATTCTCCCGTTGCGCGGCAAGGTGATCAACTCGGAGAAGAACCGCATCAACAAGGTGCTCTCGAACGTCGAGATCCAGGCGATGATCACCGCCATCGGCACGGGGATCGGGGACGAGTTCGACCTCGCCAAGCTGCGCTACCACCGGGTGATCGTGATGACCGACGCCGACCAGGACGGCTCCCACATCCGGACGCTGATCCTCACGTTCCTCTACCGGCAGATGCCCGAGCTCTTCGAGCGCGGCCACGTCTACATCGCCGTGCCGCCGCTCTACCGGGTCAAGCTCGGAAACCAGGAGCTGTACGTCGAGAAGCAGTCGCAGTTCGAGGATCTGCTCGTCCGCGAGCGCGTCAAGGACATCAAGGTGATCGACCGCGCCGGCGCCGAGCTGACGCTGACCGAGGCTCGCTGGGCCCGCTTCGCGCGCGCGCTCAACGAGTTCGAGGGCTGGTCGGCGCGGCTACGTTCCGACTTCGGCTCGCCGGCTGCGGACTTCGTGGTCGCGCACCGTCTCGTCGAGACCGACGCGGGTCTCCCCGGCGACGTCTCCGGCGCTCTCGGCAGCCTCGACGGGAACGGCTATCTCGTCGACGTCATCTCGGCCGACGACGCCGGCTTCCGGGTGAAGCTGACGGAGCGCGAGACGAGCGCCGCCGTGCACGTGAACGTTCCCGGCCCTCTCCTCGCTTCGCCGATCTACGCGAACGTGCGCCGGGCATACGCGCGGCTCAGCGAGGTCGTCGGCGCACCCCCGTTCCGGCTCGCCTTCGGGAAGAAGATCGCCCACGCCGAGACCTTCACCGCGCTCCGCGACCGGGCGCTCGAGCTGGCGAAGGAAGGCATCCAGGTCAGCCGGTTCAAAGGTCTCGGCGAGATGAACGCCGACGAGCTGCGGGAGACGACGATGGATCCCGCCAAGCGGATGCTGATCCGGGTGGAGGTCGAGGACGACTCGGCCGCTGACAAGGTCTTCTCGACGCTGATGGGCGACCAGGTCGAGCCGCGCCGCGAGTTCATCGAGCAGAACGCGCGCGACGTGAGGTTCCTCGATGTCTGATCTCACCGCCGAGCCGCTCGGTCCCGGCCGCATCGAGCCGCGTGAGCTCGAGCAGGAGATGCGCTCGAGCTTCCTCGACTACGCCATGTCGGTGATCGTGTCGCGGGCGCTGCCGGACGTTCGCGACGGGCTCAAGCCGGTGCACCGGCGCGTCCTGTACGGCATGCACGAGGCCGGCATGCAGCCGGGCCGGCCGTACAAGAAATGCGCGCGCATCGTCGGCGACGTGATGGGTACCTACCACCCGCACGGCGACTCGGCCATCTATGACACGCTCGTCCGGCTCGCACAGCCCTTCTCGATGCGCTATCCGCTAGTCGACGGACAGGGGAACTTCGGCAACCTCGACGACGATCCGGCCGCCGCGATGCGCTACTGCCTCGCGGGCGATACTCGTGTTGCGACCGCCCGGGGCAGCCTTCGCATCGACGCGATCGTGCCAGAGGCCGCGCCGGGCTCGGACAACGACGTCGACCTCGGCGTGCTCGACCGTCTCGGCCGACCTGCGCGGGCCACCAAGCTCTTCCACTCCGGGGACCACCCGACTCTCTGTCTGCGAACCGCGGAGGGGTACGAGGTTACGGGAACGCGAAATCACCCTGTGCTCTGCCTCGTCAACGCCCTGGATGTGCCCATGCTGCTCTGGAAGCTTCTCGACGAGGTTCAGGCCGGCGACAGGGTCGTCATCGCGCGTACGGAGCGGGATCCGGGCGAGCCCTTGAGCGAGCAAGAGGAGAGGGAGGCGATCCTGCTCGGGGCATGGGTTGCGGAGGGTTGGGCCAGTGACTCCCGGGCCGGATTCAACAACGTCGACCAGGACTTCTTCGACGCGGTGGTCGAGGCGTACGACGCCGTCGTGGGTGGTCCTCGGTATGTCTATGCCCGCACGATCGCTTCCGGCAGCCGACTGCTCGAGCTCGACGTTCAGAACCTCGTGGCGCTGCGCGGGAGCGTGCTCGAGAGTCTCGTGGGCGTCGCGAGTCGCGAAAAGGCAGTGCCCGCCCTTGTCTGGGCCGCGCGCCCGGCCTTCAAGCGCGACTTCCTCCGCTCGCTGTTCACCGGGGACGGCTCGTCGTCGCTTCTTGCGCGGAGCAGCATTCAGATCTCGTACTCGACCTACAGCGAGCGCCTTGCGCACGATGTGCAGCAGCTCCTGCTCGAATTCGGCGTCGTCAGCCGGTTGTGCCGATACGAGAAGGGTGAGTTCAAGGTTGTGATCAGCAACCGCCGCGACGCGCGCTTGTTCGCTCGGAACGTCGGCTTCCTCGGGGCGAAGCAGCGGAAACTCGAACGCGACCTCGATGCGGTTCCGGTGAGCAGCCGCGCTCTGAGCAAGGATCACATTCCGTTCGTCGCTGCGTACATCCGGTCGGACTGCGAGTCGGCCTGGGCCGATCGGGACTGGCTTCGCCGGCACAACATCGATCGCATCGAGCGATGGGAGCGCGGCGGTGCGCAGATCCTCGACCGCATCCGCTCCGATGAGGTTCGGCAGGTCGTCGCTCCCCTCGTAACAGGCGACTACTACTACGCCGAGGTCGAGTCGGTGGTGGACGCCGGCATTCAGCCCGTCTATTCGCTTCGCGTGAACAGCGCCGACCACGCCTTCCTGACGAACGGCTTCGTCAGCCACAACACCGAGTGCCGGCTGACGCGTCTGGCCACGGAGATGCTGCGTGACATCGACGCGGACACGGTCGACTTCGTGCCCAACTACGACGAGTCGAGACGCGAGCCCGCCGTCCTGCCCGCCCGGTTCCCGAACCTGCTCGTGAACGGCTCGTCCGGGATCGCCGTCGGGATGGCGACGAACATTCCGCCCCACCAGCTCGGCGAGGTGACCGACGCCATCGTGGCGATGATCGACGATCCGGGCATCAACGTCGACCGGCTCGCGGAGCGGGTCAAGGGTCCTGACTTCCCGACCGGCGGGATCATCGTCGGCCGCTCGGGGATTCGCGACGCCTACCGCACGGGGCGGGGGCGGATCGTGATGCGCGGCCGCGCGCACATCGAGGAGCTGCGCGGCGGCAAGACGGCGATCATCGTCACCGAGCTGCCGTACATGGTGAAGAAGGGCGGCGACTCGGGCCTGATCAAGAAGATCGCCGACCTCTTCAACGAGAAGGTGCTGACCGAGATCTCGGACGTCTTCGACTACTCGGACAAGTCGGGCATGCGCATCCAGATCGAGCTCAAGCGCGACGCCGTGCCGCAGGTCGTGCTGAACAAGCTCTTCAAGCACACGCCACTGCAGACGACGTTTGGCTACAACGCCGTCGCGCTCGTCGACGGCGTGCCCCGCACGCTCTCGCTGCTCGAGCTCGTCAAGCACTACCTCGACTTCCAGCGCGAGGTTGTCACCCGCCGGCTGAAGCACGAGCTGCGCCAGGCCGAGAAGAAGGCGCACGTCCTGCGCGGTTACATGATCGCGCTCGACAACCTCGACGCCGTGATCTCGCTGATCCGCGGCTCGGCCGACGCCGACGAGGCCCGCACGGGGCTGATGGACCGGTTCGAGCTCTCGGAGACCCAGGCCCAGGCAATCCTCGACCTGCGCCTCCAGCGGCTCACCGGGCTCGCGCGCAAGGAGGTCCAGGACGACTACGCCGACGTGCAGGAACGCATCGCCGAGCTGCGTGCGATCCTCGGTGACGAGGCGCGCATCGACGGGCTCGTCCGCGAGGAGCTGCTCGAGCTGAAGGCGACCTACGGGCGCACGGACGACCGCCGCACGGAGATCGTCGCCGCCGAGAACGAGCTCGAGCTCGAGGACCTGATCGCGGAGGAGGACATGGTGATCGCGATCACTCACTCGGGCTACGTCAAGCGCCTCCCGGTGACGACCTATCGCGAGCAGCGCCGCGGCGGCATCGGCGTCATGGGCATGGACATGAAGGAGGACGACTACATCGCGCATCTCTTCGTCGCCTCGACCCACGACTACCTCCTCTTTTTCACCTCCGTCGGCAAGGTCTACCGGCTCAAGGTGCACGAGCTTCCGCTCGGCTCACGGCAGTCGAAGGGGAGGGCGGTCGTGAACCTTCTGCCCTTCCGCCAGGACGAGGAGGTTCGCGCAGTCGTCCAGACACGCGACTTCGAGGACGCGGAGTACCTCGTGTTCGGGACGAAGAAAGGTGTCGTCAAGAAGTCCCGTTTTCTCGACTACAACACGCCGCTCAAGTCCGACGGCATCATCGCGATCAACCTTCGCGAGGACGACGAGCTGATCGGCGTGCGCCACTCCTCTGGCGACGACGACGTTCTCATGATCTCCCGCAAGGGCCAGGCCGTTCGCTTCCACGAGGGGGCGGTGCGGCCGACGGGACGCGCGACCGCCGGTGTCCGGGGAATGAGCCTACGGGGCAACGACGAGGTGATCGAGGTCGCGATCGCGACGAACGACGCCGACCTGCTCGTCGTGACCGAGAACGGCTATGGCAAACGCACGCCGATTCGCGACTACCGGCTGACAGGCCGCGGCGGCCTCGGCGTCAAGACGGTGAAGCTGACCGAGGCGAAAGGCCAGCTCGCCGGCGCCCGAGTCGTCCGTGACGGCTACCAGGTCATGCTCATCTCGACGGGAGGAACGGTGATCCGCATGCCGGTCGAGGGCATCCGTCGCGCCAGTCGCGCGACCCAGGGCGTGATCGTGATGCGGCTTCGGGGCGACGAGCAGGTCTCGACGCTGGCGCCCGTCGTCGAGTCGGGTAACGGCGGGGACGAGGTCGCGGACGCCGCGGACGGCGCCGAGGGCCCCTCGACCGAGTGACATTTTCAGCTTCCCCTCTTCCCAAAGTGAAGCAATGTCTCTATAACTGTGGGAGAGGGGTACATTCGCGTTAGGAGTGGGCACATGGCAGTCGGTAGACAACTCGATCTACTGGAACCGGTGAATCTCACGGAGCACCTCGGCAAGGTCGAGCTCTATCTGGGTCAGGTCTGCCAGATCGCCGGCATCTCGAAGATGCAGCTCGACTACTGGACGAACAAGGCCCAGATCCCCACCAAGGGCAAGAAGCAGCGGATCTACGACATCGATGCGCTCGAGACGGTGATGCTGATCAAGCAGGCCAAGGACAAGGGTCTGAACCTCGGCGCGGCGATCGACGCGGCTCGCCGCTTCCGCGAGAATCACCCGGCCGAGTACGGCCCAGGGCTCAGCTAGCCGGAGCCTCGCGCAGAGCCGCAGCCGCCTCCTCGGGAGCGAGCGAGTTGACGTAGACGCCCGCGCCGAGCTCGATGCCCGCGAGCGCGGTCAGGCGCGGGAGGACCTCGAGGTGCCAGTGACCGGAGTCGTGCAGCCATGCGTTCCAGGGCACCGGCCCCTCGATCGCCCGAAGCCGGCGGATCCCGTCGGCGAGCAGCTCGAGGGCGGTCGGCAGGAGGTCGCTGGCGAATGCGCCTTCGCCGTGGGTGCGGGGCGCGATCAGCAGCTCGTACGGGGCGCGGCCGGCCTGTGCGCCGAGCAGGACGACGCCGTCCCGCTCGGAGATCGCGAGCGCGCCGGTGCGGGTGTGGTCTCGGAGTAAGGCACAGACGCCGCACTCTCGTCCCCGCTCCTCGGCGACCGCCGGGGGCTCGTCGTGGAACCAGACCAGCTGCGAGTGCGTGTGGGGGAGGCTCGCCCCTGCCGCTCTCCCCTCGTTGACGAGTGCGTGGAGGTAGCCGCCGGCGACGGCGCGCCGTCGCTCTTGCCACGCCTCGGCGACGAGTCCGAGCTGGTCGTCCCCGAGCTCGGCAAAAGAGCGGACGTGCACAGGCGTGTGGATCACCACCTCCTGCCGCTCGAAGGCCGGGTAGAGGTTCGGCACGACCCGGATGCGCCAGCCCGGGGTGTCCGGTTCGTCGCCGGGCCGGCCGAGGGCGAGCGTCTCTGGCGGAGTCCGGCCCTCGCGTCCCTCGCAGAACGGGCAGTCCTCGAGCTCGGCGGACGTCGCGTCCTCGATCCGGGCGCCACCCGCGCCCGGCCTTCGCGCCCGCCCGGGCGCGATGACGACCTCGCGGCCCGAGAGGACGTCGACGCGCCGCTCGCCGCTCAGGATTTCGAGTCGCGATCCAGGAAGGGCTTCAGTAGGTCGATCGGCGCCGGGAACACGATCGTCGTGGCGTTGGTCGCCCCGATCTCGAGCAGCGTCTGCAGGTAGCGCAGCTGCAGGGCGATCGGCGTCTCCTGCATCACGAGCGCCGCGTCCTTGAGCCGCTCGGACGCCTGGAACTCGCCCTCGGCGTTGATCACCTTCGCGCGCCGCTCGCGCTCGGCCTCGGCCTGCCGCGCCATCGCGCGCTGCATCCCACCCGGGATCTCGACGTCCTTGACCTCGACGATCGAGACCTTGATCCCCCACGGAGAGGTGGCCTCGTCGATGATCTCCTGCAGGATCGTGTTGATCTTGTCGCGCTCGGCGAGGAGCTCGTCGAGCACGTGCTGGCCGAGCACCGAACGCAGCGTCGTCTGCGCGATCTGCGAGGTCGCGACCATGAAGTTCTCGATCTGCACGATCGCCGCCTTCGGCTCGACGATGCGGAAGTAGGCGACCGCGTTCACGCGCGCGGGGACGTTGTCCCTCGTGATCACTTCCTGGGGCGGGATGTTGAGCGTGATCGTGCGTAGGTCGACCTTCACCATGCGGTCGATCACCGGGATCAGCAGGAACAGGCCGGGCCCCTTGGGCGGATCGAGCAGCCGGCCGAGGCGGAAGACCACGCCGCGTTCGTACTCCCGCGCGACCTTGATCGCGGCCGAGAGGAAGAGGATGAACATCAGAGCGACGGCGGCGATCACGATCAGAACGGCCATCGAGTCGTCCTTTCCGAGGAGGGTTGCCGGGAGATCCTAGGCGGCGGGCTCGGACGCGCGCACCGGGTGGACGTTCAGCACGAGCCCGTCCTCGACGCTGTCGACCTCGACGTCGTGGCCGGGGACGAGCACTTCGCCGCCCGCCGCCCGAGCACGCCACAGCTCGCCGTGCACGAGCACGTAGCCGTCACGGCGGACCTGTCCCCTCGCGCCGACGAGGCCGTGGACGCCGACCTCGACTGGCTTGCGCCGCACCTGCACGACCTTCGCCACCGCGAATGCCATGAAGAGCGCGAGGGTGCCGGCGATGCCGATCGCGACGGAGAGGGAGACCTCGTAGTTGGGCCCGGCCGGGTCGAAGAGGAGCAGGGCGCCGAAGACGAAGCAGACCGCTCCGGCGAGCGCGAGCGCGCCGTGGCTGACGACGAACGGCTCGGCGGCGAAGAAGCCGGCCGCGAGCAGCATCAGGAGCACGCCGGCTCCGCTGACGGGCAGCACGGACAGTCCGAACAGACCCATGATCAGCGAGATGCCGCCGACCGCGCCGGGGAAGATCAGCCCCGGATTCCAGAGCTCGACGACGATGCCGAGCACGCCGATCGAGAGCATCAGCGCGATGATGTTGCCGTCGATCAGCGTGTCGAGGATCCGCTTCCACAGTGACATCTCGACGCGCTCGATCGACGCGCCGGCGGTGTTTAGGACGATCCCCTTCGGCTTCGTCCGCTGCCCGTCCACCCGCTCGAGTAGCGCAGGCAGGTTGGGTGCGATGGTGTCGATCACGTCGCGCTCGAGCGCCTCTCGTGCGGTCAGGTTTGCCGCCCGTCGCACCGCCGCGTCCGCCCACGCGCCGTTGCGGCCGTGGTCCTCGGCCATCCCGCGCAGCGTCGAGGCGAACTTGTTCACGGCCTTTGCACGCAGGTCCTTCCCGAGATCCTCGCCGCCCTGCCCGATCGGCGTCGAGGAGCCGATGCTCGTCGTCGGCGCCATTGCGAGCAGGTCGGCCGCCTGGGCGAGGAACACGCCGGCCGAGGTGGCCTCCGCTCCGCGCGGCGCGACGTAGACGATCACCGGCACGCGCGAGGCGAGCTCGCGCTTGTAGATCTTCTCCATCGAGCTGCTCAGACCCCCGGGGGTGTCGAGCAGGATCACCACGGCGTCGAAGTTCTCCTCGGCGGCGCGCTCGATCTGGCCGATGACGAAGTCGGCCGTGACCGGATTGACGTCGTTGTCGAACTCGATCGCGAGCACCCGCGGTGTCGCCCCCGCGGCTGCGGAGGCTGCGACCAGCGCGATCAGGACTGCGCTCGAGACGCCAAGAAAACGCCGCTGGCGCCGTGCTTCCACCTGTAAGGATTCTATCAGGGGAGGGGCGCCGGCCTTGTCCGCGAAGGTGGTCGTTTGCCACCCTAAGACGGGGTCGACCCGCATGAAGCTCGCCGTATTCTCCTCACTCCTCCTCCTCGCCGCGCCTTCGCTCGCGCGCGCGGAGCCTGCCTCGATCGTCTCGCGCGATCTTCCTCTCGCCGGAGGGCGGGAGCTCGCGCAGGCGACGCCGCGCTTCACGCTGGTCGGTCTGCACTGGCAGGGGCCGGGCGCGGTCAGCTTCCGCACGAGGAGCCTGGCCGGCCGCTGGAGCGGCTGGCACCCGGCCGCGCCCGAGGACGAGGACCGCCCGGACGCCGCGAGCCGCGAGCGGAGCCGGCCCGGCTGGCGCCTCGGGAACCCCTACTGGACGGGCCCGTCCGACCGGATCGAGTACCGGGTACGCGGAACAGTGCGCCGGCTGCGCGCTCACCTCGTCTGGAGTGCCGCCGGGCCCGGCCCGGCGCGCGCCGTCGCGGAAGCCGCCTCGCCTGCGGTCGTGCCGCGCCTCTCCTGGGGTGCGAACGAGCTGATCAGGCGCGCGGCGCCCCTGTACGCGGCCTCGGTGCAGTTCGCGGTCGTGCACCACACGGCCGGCTCGAACTCGTACACACGCGCGGAGTCCGCGGCCGTCGTCCGCGCGATCCAGCTTTACCACGTGCGCGGCAACGGGTGGAACGACATCGGCTACAACTTCCTCGTCGACAAGTACGGCCAGGTGTTCGAGGGCCGCTTCGGCGGGGTGGAGCGGAACGTCGTCGGGGCGCACGCCGAGGGCTTCAACACCGGGTCCGTCGGGGTCGCGGTGCTGGGCAACTACGGCGGCGTCTCGCTGTCGGCGGCCGCGCGCGCGGCGCTCGTGAACGTGCTCGCGTGGCGGCTCGACGTCGCGCACGTCGACCCGCTCGCGACCGTCAGCTGGCTCTCCGGCGGCAACTCCCGCTTCCCGAGCGGCACGCCCGTCCCGCTCCGTGCCGTGTCCGGACACCGCGACACCGGCTTCACGAGCTGCCCGGGGAACCGGATCTACGGTGTGCTCGCCGACGTCGCGCAGGTTGTCTCGCTCACCGGCCTGCCGAAGCTCTACGGACCGACCGTCCGCGGCGGCCCGGGCGGCACGGTGCGCTTCACCGGCCGGCTCTCGGCGCCCGCGTCCTGGACTGTGACCGTCGTCGACGCGCTGGGGAAGACGGTCGCGACCGGCGGCGGGACCGGCGACTCCGTTGACTGGACTTGGGACGCGACGGCGGTGCCGTCCGGGTCGTATTCGTGGACGATGTCCGGTGGGGAGGGTGTTCGCCCTGCCACCGGCACGCTCGGCGCACGGGCGGTCACGCTCGCCGTCACGAACGCGGCCGCGCGGCCCTCGTCGGTGACGCCGAACGGCGACGGCCGCGACGACTCGACCGTGATCTCGTACACGCTGACCGCGCCGGCCACGGTCACGGCGACGCTCGTCGATCCGGCGGGGAGCCAGCTGGCGACGCTCTTCTCGGAGGGGCGGCCCGCCGGGCAGCAGAGCTTCGCGTTCACGGCCGAGTCGGTCCCGGACGGGGTCTACCGGATCGTGCTCACGGCCGTCGGCGCGAACGGCAGGCAGGCGACCGCGAGCGTTTCTCTGCTCGTGAACCGCACCCTCTCGGCGTTCGCGGCGGCGCGAGCCGCGTTCTCACCCAACGGCGACGGGAAGCTCGACCGGCTCGCGTTCACCTTCGCCCTGGCCTCTCCGGCACAGGTCAAGCTGCGCATTCTCCGAGCCGGCAGGTGGGTCGCCACCGTCTTCTCCGGGCCGCTCGCCCCAGGGGCGCAACGACTCGAATGGGACGGGCGCAAGCGCTACGGGAGGCTGCTGGACGGGGTGTACGAGGCGGAGCTCCAGGCAACGGACGTGGTCGGCATGGTGTCGCAGAGGGTCACGTTCGGCTCGGACACGAAGCGTCCGGAGCTGCGGCTCGTCCGGATCCGGCCTCTCCGGTTCCGCGTCAGCGAGCGGGCCGAGGTGGTCGTCGTCGCCGGCGGGCGCCGGCACGTGGTGAAGGCGCCGGCGGCCGGCGTCTACGCCGTGCCCGGCGAGGCGGACCCGAGCGCCGTGCGCGCGGTCGCCTGGGACGCGGCCGGGAACCGCAGTCTGCCGGCGCGCTATCCGTAGCCCGACCGCGCTCGCCTACACTAGTTCGATCGTGCAACCGCCCTTGCGCAAGGCCCGTCCAATCGAGCAACCCCTTCGGCCCGAGCGGCCGCTGGAGTACGAGAGGCTGAGCGATCCCATCTTGGTGAAACGGGCAAAGGACGGGGACCCACAGGCGCTGGCTGCGCTGTGCGGGCGGCACGCCCCGAAGGTCGAGCGCCTGAGCAGGCATCTGCTCGGCGATACCGAGGATGCGCGCGACGCCGCGCAGGAATCGCTCGCGAAGCTGTGTGCGCGCATCCGCCAGTTTCGCGGCGAGGCCCAGTTCGCGACCTGGCTGCACCGCCTCGTCGTGAACACGTGTCGCGACGTGGCGGAGCGTCAGGCCCGCCGCCGCCACGAGCCGCTCGACGAAGACTCGCGCGTGGCGCGCGACGGCGATCCGGCTCGCGCCGCGGCGCTCTCGGAGCTGCGCACCGAGCTCGGAGCCTGTCTCGCCGGAATCTCGCCGGCGCAGGCGCGTGTGCTGGTGCTCAAGGACGGCTTCGACCTGACCTTCGAGGAGATCTCGGCTGCTGCGGAGATGCCCGTGGGGACGGCGAAGTGCTACGCGCACCGCGCCCGCGCCCGCCTGCGCGAGCGGCTCGCCGCGCTGGAGCACGCGGTCGCGTGATCGCCACACTTCCGTTCGGCCGGGCGGAGATCGAGTCGATCCTGCCGCACCGGGAGCCCTTCATGCTCCTCGACGAGGTCCTCGAGCTGGAGCCGGGTGCGCGTGTCGTGGCGCGCACGATCGTGCGCGAGGAGCACTGCGCGGGTCACTTTCCCGGCAACCCGATCATGCCCGGCGTGCTGATGGTGGAGGCCCTGGCCCAGGCGGGCGCGGTCGCGGTCCTCTCCGAGGACGAGAACCGCGGCAAGCTCGCGCTCTTCGCCGGGATCGACGGCGTTCGCTTCAAGCGCGTCGTGCGCCCGGGGGAGGAGCTCACGCTCACCTGTGAGCTCGAGCAGCTCCGCGGCCCGGTCGGTCGCGGACGCGCCCGCGCGACGGTCGACGGCGAGCTGGCCGTGCGCGGAAACCTGACCTTCGCGGTCGAGCAGTGATCGGCAAAGTGCCGAACGGAGCGAGGTACTCGATCACCGGGCTCGGGTGCCACGTGCCGGACCGGGTGGTCACGAACCTGGAGCTCGCGGCGGTGTTGGACACCTCGGACGAGTGGATCCGCTCGCGCACCGGGATCCGGGAGCGGCGGGTCGCCGCACCCGAGGAGGCGATGACGGACCTCGCGCTCCCGGCCGCGCGCAAGGCGCTCGAGCACTCCGGCGCCGACCCGGCCTCGATCGACCTGATCATCGTCGCCACCGTCACGCCTGACACGATGTTCCCGACCACGAGCGCACTCCTGGCCGATGCGCTGGGATCGCCGGACGCCGCCGCGTACGACCTCCTGGCCGGGTGCACCGGCTTCGTGTACGCGGTCGCACAGGCCTTCGCGATGCTCGCGGCCGGGCTGTCGCAGCGGGCGCTCGTCGTCGGAGGCGACGTGCTCTCGAAGATCGTCGACTGGCACGATCGCAGCACCTGCGTGCTCTTCGGCGACGGCGCGGGCGCGGTCGTCCTCGAGCGCGTCGAGTCGGGAGGCTTCCTCGGCTTCGAGCTCGGCGCCGACGGCGCTGGCGGCATCCATCTCTCGCTGCCTGCCGGCGGCTCGCGCGCGCCGGCCAGGAACGAGACGATCGTGGGCGGGCAGCACTTCGTGCAGATGAACGGCCCCGAGGTGTACAAGTTCGCGACCCGCGTGCTGGTCTCCTCGGCCGAGAAGGTGCTCGAGGAGTGCGGCCTGTCCGTGAGCGACATCGACGTCTACGTGCCGCACCAGGCGAACGTCCGCATCATCGAGCACGCCGCCAGGAAGCTGGGGATCCCGGAGGAGCGCGTGGTTACAAACGTCGACCGATACGGGAATACCTCTTCGGGCTCCATTCCGCTCGCGCTCGCCGACGCGGCGGCGGACGGCCGGCTCAAGCCGGGCGAGCTCGTACTGATGACCGGAATGGGCGCCGGTCTCACGTGGGGCTCGGGCGTGATCGAATGGACGAAGGAAATGGAGACAGCCGCTTGACCAAGATCGCATTCTGCTTCCCCGGCCAGGGCTCGCTCGAGGTCGGGATGGGCCGCGAGATCGCCGAGGCGTCACCCGAGGCGATGGAGGTCTTCGAGCGCGGGAGCGTGGCGTCCGGTCTCGACCTCAAGCGGCTCTGCTTCGACTCGCCGCTCGAGTTGCTCGTCGAGACCGAGGTACAGCAGCCGGCGCTCGTGGCGACGAGCCTCGCGGTGCTGGCGGCGCTGCGGGCCCGCGGGATCACGCCTGACTACGTCGTCGGCCACTCCGTCGGCGAGTTCTCGGCGCTCGCGGCGGCCTGCGCGATCGGAACCGATGAGGCGATCGCCCTCGTGCGCGAGCGTGGGCTGGCGATGGCGGAGACCGCCCGCAGCAACCCCGGCTCCATGGCCGCGATCCTCGGCCTCGAAGACGAGGTGGTCGAGGCGCTGTGCCGCAGGATCGCCGGCGTCTGGCCGGCGAACTACAACTGCCCCGGGCAGATCGTCGTCTCCGGGGAGGACCCGGCCGTCGACGAGTGCTGCGCGGAGGCGGAGCGTGAGGGCGCGCGCCGCGCTGTCAAGCTCAAGATCTCCGGCGCCTTCCACAGCCCGCTCGTCGCCCGTGCTGCGGATCGCCTGCGCCCGGCGCTCGACAAGGTCCGCTTCGCCGAGCCGATCGCGCCGTTCATGTCGACGGTGACGGCGAAGATCGAGCCGGCGCAGCGCATGGGCACCCTGCTCGTCGACCAGCTCACGTCGCCGGTCAAGTTCACGCAGGCGACCACCGAGCTGATGCGGGAGGGCGTGCGCACGTTCGTCGAGGTCGGACCCGGGAACGTCCTCTCGGGCCTCGTCAAGCGCATCGACCGCAGCGTCAAGGCCGTCTCGGTGAACAACCTCGCCTCGCTGCAGAAGCTCGAGGAGACGCTCTCCACTGCCTAGTGGCTCGACCGGCCACATCTGGCGGTTTCTGCCGGCCGCTGACCTTCGCCACGCGTCGTCCTCAGTCGCCCCCGTGCTGCCAGCACGAGGGCTCCCTGCGTCCTAGCCTGGCTCGGTCATCGACCACCAGAATTCCACCGACGTGACCGGCCGAGCCACTCGCTCGTTCTGCTCGCTCGAGGGGAAGACCGCCCTCGTCACGGGCGGGTCGCGCGGAATCGGCCGGGCCGTCGCTCTCGAGCTCGCCCGCGCGGGCGCCTCGGTCACGGTGGCCTACCGCTCGGGCCGTGAGGAAGCAGAGGCGGTCGCGGAGGAGGCCGGCGGCCGCGCCGTCCAGGCCGACGTCTCGAGCGGCGAGGAGGCGAAACGTCTCGTCGCGGAGGCGGGCGACCTCGACATCCTCGTCAACAACGCAGGCCTGACGCGGGACGGCCTGATCGCGCGCATGCCGGACGAGGACTGGCAGGTCGTGCTCGACACGAACCTGGGCGGGGTCTTCCACACCTGCCGCGCCGTCGCCCGCGGGATGATGAAGCGGCGCTCCGGCGCGATCGTCAACGTCTCGAGCGTCGTCGGCATCCACGGGAACGCGGGCCAGACGAACTACTCCGCCTCGAAGGCCGGCATCATCGGCTTCACGAAGGCCCTTGCGCAGGAGCTCGGTAGCCGCGGCGTGCGCGCCAACGTCGTCGCGCCCGGCTTCGTGCGCACACGGCTGACCGACGTCCTCGACGAGGAGCTGAAGGGGACCATGCTCGCGTCCACGGCGCTCGGCCGGCTCGGCGAGCCGGAGGACGTAGCGGGGGCTGTACGCTTCCTCTGCTCCGACGAGGCCTCGTTCATCACGGGCGAGGTACTGCTCGTTGACGGCGGACTGGGGATGTAGATGAGTCAGAACGGCAGAGGTCGAGTGGTGATCACGGGTCTCGGCGCGGTCACGCCGCTCGGCAACGACGTCGAGACGTCGTGGGCGAACCTGATCGCAGGCGAGTCCGGCGCGGGCGAGATCACCCAGTTCGACGCGAGTGAGTTTCCCGTCCGGTTCGCCTGCGAGCTGAAGGACTTCGATCCGGAGACGTGGCTCGATCGCAAGGAGGCGAGGCGGATGGACCGCTTCGCGCAGATGATCGTCGCGGCCGCGCGCCAGGCGGAGTCCGACTCCGGCCTCGACATTGCCGGCGAGGCGGATCGCATCGGCGCCTCGATCGCGACCGGAATCGGCGGGTTGAAGTCGTTCCAGGACTGCTACGACGTGCTCAAGGAGCGTGGGGCCGACCGCGTCAGCCCGTTCTCGATTCCCTCCATCATCCCGAACATGGGCGCCGGCTGGGTCTCGATGGAGCTCGGCACGCGCGGCCCGCTCTCGTCGCAGTGCACTGCGTGCGCAGCGGCGAACATGGCCATCGGCGAGGGCGCTGACGCGATCCGGCTGGGGCGCGCGGACGCGATGCTGTGCGGCGGCACCGAGGCGGGGATCACCCTCGTCGCGATCGCGGGCTTCGGGGCGATGAGGGCGCTGTCGCGTCGCAACAGCGACCCGAAGGGGGCGAGCCGCCCGTTCGACTCGGGGCGTGACGGCTTCGTGATGGGCGAGGCGGCGAGCGTCGTCGTGCTCGAGTCGCTGGAGCATGCCAAGGCGCGCGGCGCGAAGATCTACGCCGAGCTCCTCGGCTACGGCGTCTCCTCCGACGCGAATCACATCACCGAGCCCGATCCCCTCGGCGTCAACCCGGCGCGCGCGATGCAGATGGCCTTCGGCGACGCGGGCATCGAGCCGCACGAGATCGACTACATCAACGCCCACGGCACGTCGACGCCGCTCGGTGACGCGAGCGAGACGCGGGTGATCAAGCTCGCCGTCGGCGAGGAGCAGGCGTACAAGATCCCGGTCTCCTCGACGAAGGGGGCGACAGGCCACTGTCTCGGCGCCGCCGGCGCGATCGAGGCGATGTTCTCCATCCTGGCGGTCGACCGCGGCCAGCTGCCCCCGACGATCAACTACGAGGTCGAGGACCCGCTGTGCGATCTCGACTACGTCCCGAACGAGTCCCGGGAGGCCGACGTCCGGGTGGCGGTGAACAACTCGTTCGGGTTCGGCGGTCACAACGCCTCGATCGTCGTCCGCCGCTTCGAGGAGTAGCCGCGCGCCGGCGGTAAGCTCGCACGGTGAGCGGGCGCTGGGCCACCTTCGACTGCTACGGCACCCTGATCGACTGGAACGCGGGTATCGGGAGCGAGCTCGAGCGGCTCTTCGGCGCATCCGAGGCGCCGCGCCTGCTCGAGCGCTACCACGAGCTCGAGCCGAAGGTGCAGGCCGAGGCCTACCGCTCCTACGCCGAGGTGCTGACGCTGACGCTCATGCGCCTCGCCGAGGAGGAGGGCCTGCAGATCCCCGAGGGGGAGTCGAGCGCGCTCGCGGCCTCGCTGCCGCAGTGGTCGCCCTTCCCGGAGGCGCCCGCGGCACTCGAGGAGCTTCGGCGGCGCGGGTGGCGGCTCGCCGTTCTCTCCAACTCGGACCGGAGGCTGATCGCGGCGTCGCAGCAGCAGCTCGGCGTGCCCTTCGACGTCACCGTCGTGGCCGAGGACGTGGGCTCGTACAAGCCGGAGCACGGGCACTGGGAACGCTTCTTCGAGGTGACGACCGCCGAGCGCGACCGGCACGCCCACGTCGCGGCGAGCCTCTTCCACGACGTCGCGCCGGCGGGCGAGCTCGGGCTCACGAGCGTCTGGATCAACCGTCTCGACGAGCGGGCGGCGCCGAAGCCGACGGCCGAGCTGCCCGATCTGGAACGCCTGCCGGACACGCTCGACGCGCTCGTTCCGGCGTGAACGTCCGCCGGCCGAGGCAAGACGAGCTCAGCGACGTGCTCAGTCTCCTCCGCGCCGCGGACGAGGCCGACGCGGGCGCGTCGGACTGGATGGAGAAGGATCTCCGCGACCACTGGGAAGGGCTCGATCTCGATCGCGACGCCTGGCTCGTCGAGATCGACGGCCGCCTCGGGGGCTACGCGGACTTCGAGGATCGAGGCGGCGGGAGGATGCTGGCCGACGGCTACGTGCACCCGGCGGCGCGCGGCCGTGGCGTCGGCACCCGGCTTCTGCGCCTGACGGAGGAGCGAGCGTGCGAGCGGCTGGCCGGAACCGAGGGCCGCGCGTACCTCCAGAACGCGTCGCTCGCCGCCGCCGAGGAGCTCTACGAGCCGCACGGGTACCGGTCCGTGCGGCGCTTTCGGAAGATGGTGATCTCACTCGACGGCGAGCCGTCGGTCCCGGCGACGCCGGGCGTCGAGCTGCGGCCGCTGCGGCTGGAGGAGGCGCCGGAGGTCCACCTCGTGCTCGAGGAGGCGTTCGCCGACAACTGGGAGTATCGACCGCGGACGTTCGAGGAGTACGCGCGGCGGACCTTTCACCGCGAGGACTTCGACCCGGCCCTCTGCCTCGTGGCCCAGGCCGGTGGCGAGCTCGCCGGCGCCTCCCTCAACTACTGGAAGAGCGAGGGGGACTGGGGCTACATCGGCACGATCGGCGTGCGGCCCGCCTGGCGGAGGCGCAGGATCGGCGAGGCGCTGATGCTCGCCTCGTTCGCCGAGTTCTTCCGGCGCGGGGAGCGGCGCGTCGCCCTCGGCGTCGACGCGCAGAACGAGACCGGCGCGGCGCGCCTCTACGAGCGGCTCGGGATGCGGGCACTCTGGGAAGCCGTGGTCTGGGAGAAGGAGCTGCGTCCGGGTGTCTGAGACGACGCTGCGCGTTCCGACCAAGGCAGACGCGGCCGCGATCGCCGAGCTCTGCAATCTGCTCAGCCGCACGCTCTACGAGACGGGCGACGCCGACGAGCAAGCTGTCAGACACTGGTTCTCGTTCTCCGACCTCGGCATGTTCCTCACCGAGCGCGACGGCCTGGTCGCGGGCTACTGCGACGTGCGGCGCGACGCTGACGGCGCCCGCTTCCCGATCGATCTCCGCGTGCATCCCGACGCGCGGGACGGCGGCGTCGCGAACGAGCTCCTCGACGCGGCCGAGAAGTGGGCGCGAGAGCGTGCCCGGTCCGGCGCCCTCGTCCGCGGCTTCCCTCCCGAGCGCGACGTCGAGGGGAGACAGTGCAACCAGGAGGCGTTCGCCGATCACTGGGATCACCAACCGATTCCGATCGAGCGCTGGCGCGAGTTCCAGCTCGACCCGGAGACCTTCGATCCGACCCTGTGGTGGCTGGCGGAGGAGGACGGCGAGCTGGCCGGGTTCTCGCTGAACGCGTGGCACTTCTCGGGCGATCGCACCTTCGGGTGGGTCGGCTCGCTCGGCGTGCGCCGGCCGTGGCGCCGGCGTGGGCTCGGCCTTGCGCTGCTGCGGCACTCGTTCTGCGACTTCAAGCGGCGAGGAGCCACGCGCGTCGAGCTCGGCGTCGACGCCGAGAACACGACCGGAGCCGTAAGGCTCTACGAGCGGGCCGGCATGCATGCGGCCCGCCGGAACGACACGTACGAGAGGCCGCTGTGAGCCGCCTCCGCGCCAGATGCCCGGCCTGCCGCACCTTCACCGCGGTCGCGCTCGGCCCCGACTACCAGTGCCACTCCTGCGGGCGCGAGTTCGGTTCGGGCCTCGTCCGCGTGCCCCGGGCGTGGGGAGACGGGGGCGAGGCGATGGCGCAGGCTGCGCACCTACCGTTGCCGTACCCGGAGGCCGGTGTCGTCGAAGCCGAGACGCTGGCGGAGCAGAGCCTCGAGCTCGCCTTCGACCTCCCCGGGCGCCCGCTCGTGCTCGGCGGCTGCTGCTGCGCCCACGTCGGGGCCGTCGAGGGCCTCGCCGCCCGGCACGAGCAGCTGGCCGTCGTCTGGCTGGACGCGCACGGCGACCTGAACACGCCCGAGACCTCGCCCTCGGGCAACGCCTGGGGCATGCCGCTGCGGATGCTGATCGACTCCGGCGCCGTCGAGGCGGGCCGCGTGGCGCTCGTCGGCGCCCGCAGCCTCGACCCGCCCGAGCAGGAGTTCATCTCCGAGAGCGGCCTCCACACCGGCGAGGGCGCCGTCGAGCGCGCGACGGCCGACGTCGACTGCGTCTACGTCGCGCTCGACCTCGACGTCCTGGAGCCCTCCGAGATCGCCGTGTTCGTGCCCGAGCCCGGCGGTCCCAGCACGAGTGACGTCGAGGGGGTGCTGCGGGACCTCGCCGGGCGGAGGACGATCGTCGGCGCCGGTTTCACCGGTCTCATGCCCGACGAGCGGAACGTTCCCCAGCTCGAGCGCTTCGCCGCGGCCCTCGCGCTGTAACCCGCTCCGGGCGCGCGCCGCTCCGCGCGGCCTGCAACCGGCCGCGCTCCGCGCCGGTCTAAACTCCAGCGCCTATGGCGAGCCGCATCGACGTCTCAATCGAGCACAAGAACGTTCCCCCGCCCACCGAGGGCAAGCGGCACCCGAACACCTGTCCGTCGTGCGCCTCGCACTACCGTGACGACGAGCTGGAGGAGGCGCTCTCGGTCTGCCGGCAGTGCGGCCACCATTTCCCGATGCGGGCGCGCGCGCGGATCGACCACATCGCCGACGACCGGAGCTTCTCCGAGGAGGCGAGTGAGCTCCGCTCGGAGGATCCGCTCGGCTTCTTCGACCTCCGTCCGTACACAGAGCGGCTGGCAGAGGCCGAGGTTTCGACCGGTCTCGGCGACGCGATGGTGATCGGCCGGGCTGCGATCGGCGGCCGTCCGTGCGAGCTGGCGGTGATGGACTTCGCGTTCATGGGCGGCTCGATGGGGAGCGTCGTGGGCGAGAAGTTCGCGCGCGCCTGCGACAGCGCGGCCGAGCGCGGGGTTCCGCTCGTCTCCGTCGCGTCGTCCGGCGGCGCGCGCATGCAGGAGGGTGTGCTCGCGCTCATGCAGCTGCCGAAGACGGTCTGCGCGGTCGAGGATCTCCACGAGGCCGGCTCCGCGCTGATCAGCGTGCTGGCCCACCCCACGACCGGCGGCCTGCTGGCGAGCTTCGCGAGCCTCGGCGACGTGCTCCTCGCCGAGCCCGGAGCGCTGATGTCCTTCGCCGGCCCGCGTGTCGTCCAGCAGACGACCCGCGAGAAGCTCCCGGACGATTTCGGCCTGGCCGAGTCGAACCTGCGTTTCGGCCACATCGACGCGATCGTGACTCGGCCGGAGCTGCCGGCGACCCTCACCCGCCTCGTCCGCCTGTTCAGCGATGCCGAGTGAGGCAGAGCTCCGGCTCCGCGAGCGCCTCTCGAAGTTGAAGGCGACGCGACTCCTTGGCGGCACGGGTCTCTCCGCCGAGCTCGCCCGCCTCCAGCGCCAGCTCGACCGCATTGCGGCCGAGCCGACGGACGAGGAGATCTGGCGCTCCGTCGAGCTGGCACGACACCAGCAACGGCCGTACACGCTCGATTACGTCGAGCGGCTCGTCGAGGACTGGTTCGAGCTGCACGGCGACCGCGGTCGCGCCGACGACTCGGCCGTGGTGGCCGGCTTCGGCCGCTTTGCGGGACGCACGATCGCGGTCGTCGGCCAGCAGAAGGGACGCGAGATCAAGGAGCGGACGAAACGGAACTTCGGCATGGCCTACCCCGAGGGGTATCGCAAGGCGATGCGGACGATGGAGCTCGCCGACCGCCACGGCTTCCCGCTCGTCACGCTCGTCGACACGCCGGGCGCGTATCCGGGCGTCGCCGCGGAGCAGCACGGTCAAGGCGGTGCGATCGCCCGCTCGCAGGCGGTGATGGTGCGGTTGAACGTGCCGACGGTCGCCTGCGTGATCGGCGAGGGCGGCTCGGGCGGCGCGATCGCAATCGCGGTCGCGGACCGCGTGCTCATGCAGGAGAACGCGATCTACTCGGTGATCTCGCCCGAGGGTTGCGCCGCGATCCTCTGGCGTGACGCGTCCGAGGCTCGCAAGGCGGCGGCGGCGTTCAAGCCGGATGCGGCGCACTGCCTCGAGCTCGGCGTGATCGACGGGATCGTCCCGGAGCCCCCCGCCGGCGCGCACGTCGACCCGGATGGGGCCGCCCGCCTGCTGGGCGAGTCGCTGCGCGAGGCGCTCGACGACCTGGACGGGATCCCGGCGGAGGAGCTGCGCCGCCTTCGTCGGGCGAAATTCCGCTCGCTGGGCGTGTTCCAGCGCGATCCCGGCTTGCTTGCCTGAATAGACACAATCCACACTCTCCACAGAGTTATCCCCCGCCCCGAATGCGCCCGAGAACGCGTCAGGGCCGGCTTGCACCGACCCCGAACACGACCCCCCCATAGGGTGGAGAAGCCTCTGAGCGGAACGCCCGTTCCGCCTCTGCTCCCTCTCCTCGCCGCCTGTACGCGATCGCAAACATCGTGGTCGATCCGCCCCGAACGTCGTTTCTCCACAGTCGCGGCCGGCTGGGCGATCGACCTCTTCCTCGGCGGCAGCGCCGTGAGCACGAGGATCTCGAGATCGCGGTGCCGCGGGACCGGTTCGCGGAGGTCGCCGATGCCCTCGTCGGCTTCGAGCTCTTCGTCCCCGACAGCGGACGTGTCTGGCCGCTTGCACGGGCCGGCGCCATCCTCGAGACGCACCACCAGGCCCGCCACCGGCCTGTGGCGCCTGGACGTCTTCCGCGAGCCCTCCGACGGCGACACCTGGATCTGCCGGCGCGACGAGCGGATCCGGCTCCCGTACGGCGAGGTGATCGAACGAACCGAGGACGGAATCCCGTACGCGCGCCCCGAGATCGTCCTAGCGCCTCGCTGATCGTCCCGGCTCACGCCGGGCGTGGCACATTTAGCACGATGGCGAAGCTGGACGACTACCGACGGAAGCGCAAGCCGGGCGGCACGCCGGAGCCCTTCGGCGGCCGGCGCAAGCGCGAGCGCGAGCCGATCTTCGTCGTCCAGCGCCACGATGCCCGGCGCCTTCACTACGACCTCCGGCTCGAGCGCGACGGAGCTCTCGCCTCCTGGGCCGTGCCGAAGGGCGTGCCGCTCGAGCCGGGCCAGCAGCACCTGGCCGTCCACGTCGAGGACCATCCGCTGGAGTACGCAACCTTCGAGGGCGAGATCCCGAAGGGGAACTACGGCGCGGGGCTCGTCGAGATCTGGGACCGCGGGACGTACGAGCTGGTCGAGGAGAAGCGCGACGGCGGGTTGACCGTGCGGCTCGCGGGCGAACGGCTGCAGGGAACGTGGGCGCTCGTTCCGGCCAGGCTGTCCGGCGACCCGAAGAACTGGCTCCTGATCCGCAAGCGCGATCAGACGGAGCCAGGTGACAGACCGTCACGAGGTTCCTCGGAGCGGCGAGAGTATTTCCCGATGCTCGCGTCGCTGGCCAAGGAGGTGCCGCGCGGCGACGACTGGCTCTTCGAGGTGAAATGGGACGGCTACCGCGCGCTGGTGACGATCCGCGGCGGCGAAGTCGGGCTCACGAGCCGCAACGGCAACGACCTCACGGGCCGCTTCGCGGAGGTGGCGCGGGCGGTCGAGAAGGCGGTCAGGACGCCCGACTGCGTGCTCGACGCCGAGGTCTGCGCCCTCGACGAGCGGGGTCGCGCGAGCTTCTCCGCGATGCAGACCGGGCGCAGTCACGGGCTCGCGCTCTACGTCTTCGACGTGCTCGAGGTGGAGGGGGAGCCGCTCGTCGACCTGCCGCTCACCGAGCGCAGGAAACGCCTCGAGCGCCTGGTCGACCGGCGCTCGCGGACGGTGCGGCTGTCGGAGGCGTTCGACGACGGCGAGGCCCTGCTCGCGGCTGCGAAGGAGCAGGGGCTCGAGGGCGTGATCGCCAAGCGGGCGGGGTCGCGCTACCTCCCGGGAAAGCGGAGCCGGGACTGGCTCAAGATCAAGACCCATGAGGGTCAGGAGTTCGTGGTCGCCGGATACACGAAGGGCCAGGGCAACCGCTCGGGGCGCTTCGGGTCCCTCGTCCTGGCGGTCCAAGAGGCGGGGGACCTGCGCTACGTCGGCAACTGCGGCACCGGCTTCGACGCGGCCGAGATCGACACCTTGCTCGCAAAGCTCCGTCCACTCGAGCGGGCGGACTCTCCCTTTCCGACCGTGCCGAAGATGCCGAAGGTGCGCAAGGGCGACGTCGTCTGGGTCGAGCCCGAGCTCGTCTGCGAGGTCGAGTTCGGCCAGTGGACGCACGACGGCCACCTGCGCGCGCCGGTGTACAAGGGGCTGCGCGAGGACAAGGGAGCCGACGAGGTCGAGGTCGAGGAGCCGCTCCCGGATGAGATCCGCCAGGGCCGCCGCGTGCTCAAGCTGTCGAATCTGGACAAGCCCTTCTGGCCGGAGGAGGGAATCACCAAGGGCGACCTGCTCGCGTACTACCGCGCCGTCGCGCCCGTGCTCGTTTCCCATCTCGAGAACCGCCCGTTCACGATGAAGCGCTATCCCGACGGCTGGACCGGCAACTTCTTCTTCCAGAAGGACGCGCCCAAGCACATGCCCGCCTGGATCCCGCGGCGGGCGTATCTCTCCAGCTCGCGCGAGAGCCGGGAGAAGCGGATGATCGAGTACGCGCTGGTGAACGACGAGCTGGCCCTGCTCTGGATGGTGAACATGGGCTGCATCGACATGAACACCTGGTACTCGCGCGTCGACCGGCCGGAGCGCCCCGACTGGGTGCTGTTCGATCTCGACCCCTCGCCGGACGTGGGCTTTCCCGAGACGGTCGAGGTGGCGCTGCTCGTCAAGCAGGCGCTCGACGCGCTCGGGCTGACGGGCTTCCCGAAGACGAGCGGCTCCGAGGGCATGCACGTGCTCGTGCCGATCGAGCGGCGGGCGACCTACGACGACACGCGCGAGTTCGCCGAGATCGTCGCCGGCGCGATCGCGCGCACGCACCGCGGCCTGGCGACCACGGAGTGGACGAAGGCGAAGCGCCGGGGAGTCCTGATCGACGCGAACCAGAACGGGGAGGGAAAGACGATCGCCTCGGTCTACTCCGTGCGGCCGAAGCCGGGCGCGCCGGTGTCCACCCCTCTGCGCTGGAACGAGGTGAACGAGACGCTCGACCCCGCCGCGTTCACGATGGACGCGGTGCGCGCGCGCGTCCGCGAGCACGGCGACCTCTTCGCCGGCGTGCTGACGACTCGACAGTCGCTGGGGGCGGCCCTAAAGTCGATGCAGTGAGGCTCGACGACGTCGTCCGCGAGCTCGACGACTACTTCCGCATGGCCGACGTGCGAGGCGACGACTGGCTGCCGGGGTTCGAGGCCTGCTATCCGGAGCCGTACTGGCGCGAGTACGTCGAGCCCGGCTACGAGGGTCGCTGGAACGGACTGATGGTTCGCGGCGCCGACGAGATCGAGCGGGCCGTCACCTGCGTGTTCCCGAGCGACCGGATCGTCGCCGAGCTGGAGCCGCGCACGCTGCTCTTCTCGGAGCATCCGCTGGACTTCGCCGACGAGCCCGGCTTCCTCCCGCTCTCGAGGGAGAGCTTCGAGGCGATGCGGGAGCGCGGGATCGGCTTCTACCACGCGCACGCGCCGCTGGACATGCACCCGGAGATCTCGCCGTCCCGGCTCTGCGCGCAGGGCGTCGGTCTCGAGCAGCTCGAGGAGTTCTTCCCGATCGCCGAGGGCATTCCCGGCGGCGCCGCGGTGATCGGCGAGAGCCGGCTCACGCTGGAGGGGCTCGCGGAGGCGCTGCGCGCGTTTCTGGGGGCCGAGATCCGGGTGCACGTCCTCACCCGGCCGCGTTCCGAGGCCGGTCGCGTGGCGGTTGTGGCCGGCGGCGGCGCCGATCGGGATGCGCTCGAGCAGGCGCTCGAGCGCGGCTGCCAGACCTACGTGACCGGCAACGCCGCCACGAACTGCAGGCTCGATTTCGTCCAGGAGGCCGTGCGCGAGTTCCGTCTCCTCGCCGAGGAGCGCGGCGTCGCCCTCGTCGACGCGATGCACTACGGGACGGAGAAGCCGCCTCAGATCGCGATGGTCGCCTGGTTCACGCGGCGGGGGCTGCCCGCTGCGTTCGCGCCTGACGGACCGAAGTGATGTCGGCCACCGTGGCCGTCGGGGCGACGACCTCGGCGAGAGCGGTCACGCACTGCGCGTCGAAGGCCGAGCCGGCCTGCTCGCGGAGGAGCGCGATCGCGCGCTCGTGCGTCCAGGCGGCGCGGTACACGCGCGTCGAGATCAGCGCGTCGTAGACGTCGCAGACGGCCAGGATCCGCGTCTCGAGATCGAGCGCCGCGGCGCACAGGCCGCGCGGATAGCCGCTGCCGTCGAGCCGCTCGTGGTGATCGAGGACGAGCCGCCGTAGCTCCGCCGAGAACCTCAGCTCGGCGAGCAGCTGGTCGCCCCACTCCGGATGCCGTTTCACGACCGCGTACTCGTCGTCCGTCAGCGCGGCCGGCTTCTTGAGGATCGCGTCCGGCACGGACAGCTTGCCCATGTCGTGCAGGAGCCCGCCCACCGCCAGCGTCCGCAGGCGGCCGGGCGACAGTCCGAGGCGCTCGCCGACCTGCACGGCGCGAAGGGCGACGCGTCGCGTGTGCTCCTCCGTGTACGTGTCGCGCTGCGCGAGCAGGCGCGTGAGCGCTCGCACCTGCGAGCCGAGGAAGCCCTCTTCGGCGGCCACGAGCTCGGCTGCCCGGAGGTCGCCGAGGAGAGGCCGCGACGGGGCGCCGCGGTGCAGGTCGAGCGCGACGGGGACGCCGACGGCGGCGATGCCGAGGACCTCGAGGCCGTGGCCGATCCACCATCCGAGCTCGCGGTAGTCCAGCATCAGCGCGGCCACGAGCGCGGCTGCGAGCCAGCCGATGCCGACGACGACGGCGAGGTCGGCGAAGCGGCGTGTCAGGAGGTACGTGGTGATCGCGCGCACGGCGACGAGCCCGTACAGCGCAAGGCCGGTCGCGAGAGCGGCGAGCGCGAGCGCGCCGCCCGGCTCGGGGACGCTGGGCACGGCGGTCGGGACGAGCATTCCGACGGCGCCGAGAGCGACCACGCCTGCGAGCAGGAGCCCCTGGAGGACGAGTAGCGGCCGGACGACGCCGGGCCGGCGGAGCGAGCCGAGCGTGCAGAGCACGAGAATGGCCCCGCCGACGGGGAGCGTCGCGGCTCCCGAGAACGCAATGACCCCGTTCTGGCCCACGAGCATGCCGGGCGTCGCGAGACCGTGGATGACGAGCAGCCCGGCCATGACGGAGAAGGCCGTCCCGACGAGAACCGTCCGCCCGTCGCCGCGTCGCGCCCCGGCGACGGTGAGCGCCACCGACGCGCCCATCGCGGCGAGCGCGCTCAGGCCGACGGCGGCGAAGTGGAGCTCGCCGGCCAGGGACACCTGCTGGCGGGAGAAGAAATGGATCAGCGCCGGAGGCGCGACGGCGCAGGCGGCGGCGAAGGCCAGAACGGGCTCGCTGACAAAGCGCCGCATCGCAGTCGCATCGGCCTCCGCGAGGGTCGGCTAGCCACCCGAACGGGTGACGCCGCCGCCGCCCTCCGGATCGTCACGGAGCCCGGGCGGGTGCCCCAGCATGCTCAGCTCCGCGATGTCGCGGCGGAAGAACAGCGCCACCGTCCAGTCGACCATCACCCGGAGCTTCCGCGTGAGCAGCGGCAACTGGTAGAGGTGGTAGGTGCGGCAGACGAACCACCCCGGAAAGCCGCGCAGGTGCGCGCCCGGCACCTCGGCGATCCCGCGGTGCCGGCCGAGCGTCGCCACCTGGCCGAGCATCCGGTAGCGGTACGGCTCGACGTCGCCCTGGAGATTCTTCGCCAGTCGCCGCGCCTGGCGGAGCGCATGCTGGCACGTCGGCGGGTCGGGCCGGCCCGGCGTCGCCAGGTTGGGAACGCGCGCGCAATCGCCGATGGCCCAGACGTTCGAGCGTTCCCGGACGCGCAGGAGCTCGTCGACGACCACCCGGCCGCGATCGTCGAGCGGGAGCCCGAGGGGGCCGAGCATCGGGTGAGCCTTCACACCGGCCGTCCAGACGAGTGTGGCCGCGTCGATCCGATCGCCGTCGGAGAGCGTCACGGACGTCTCGTCCACCTGCTCGAGCCGGGTCTCGACGCGGATGTCGACGCCGCGGCGGGCAAGCTCTCGTGCCGCGTAGTCGCCGAGTGAGCGGGGGATCTCCGGGAGAATCTTCGGGGCCGCGTCGACGAGGATCCAGCGCTGGGGCGCCGTGCGCAGCTTCGGGTAGAACCGGAGCGCGTCCCGCACGAGGTCGGAGAGCTCGGCCAGCGCCTCCACGCCGGCGTAGCCCGCGCCCACGAAGACGAACGTCAGCGCGCGCGCGGCCTGCGCCGGATCGAGCGTCTCGTCGGCCGCCTCGAGCCGGCGGAGGACGTGGTTCCGCAGGTGAATTGCGTCCGGCAGGCTCTTGAAGGCCAGTCCGTGCTCGGCGAGGCCGGGGATCGGCAACGTGCGCGAGACGGCGCCGAGCGCGAGCACGATCTGCTCGTACTCGATCTCGAACGTGCCCACGTCCGTCTGGACCGTGACCGCGCGCTGCTCCTCGTCGAGCGCGGTCGCCCGGCCGAGCACGAGCTCCGCGTGGGGGCACATCTGGCGCAGCGGAACGACGACGTGACGCGGCTCGAGCGTGCCCGAGGCGGCCTCCGGCAGGATGGGCGTGTAGAGCATGAAGTTCTCGCGGCTCACGATCGTGGCACCGCGCCGGCCCAGCAGCCGTGCGACGTAGCCGCCGGCGAACCCCCCGCCGACGACGACCACGCCTCCGCGTGCCGAGCGCCGCGTCACCATGCTCAGCTTCTATCATCGGCCGCGGGATGGCTGAGGCGATCCGCGTCGAGCGCCTGCGCGTCGACCGCGGCGGCGAGCTCGTGCTCCGCGGCCTCTCCTTCGCCGTCGAGGCGGGCACGGTCACCGGTCTCCTCGGGCCGAGCGGATCCGGGAAGACGACGCTGATGCGCGCGATCGTCGGCGTCCAGGTGGTCGCCTCCGGCCGCACCGAGGTGCTCGGCGAGCCGGCGGGCTCGCCCGCGCTGCGGGCACGTGTGGGCTACGTCACCCAGGCCCCGTCGGTCTACGGCGATCTCAGCGTGCGCGAGAACCTGGCCTACTTCGCGCGGATCCTCGACGCCCCGGCGGCCCGGATCGACGAGGTCGTCGCCACGGTCGGGCTCGACCGGCACGTGGGGCAGGTCGTACGGACGCTGTCAGGCGGAGAGAGCTCGCGCGTGTCGCTCGCCTCGGCCCTGCACGGCGAGCCCGCGCTGCTCGTGCTCGACGAGCCGACCGTGGGGCTCGATCCCGTGCTCCGGCGCGACCTCTGGGACACGTTTCACCGTCTGGCCGGGTCGGGGGCGACGCTCCTCGTCTCCAGCCACGTGATGGACGAGGCAGACCGCTGCGACCATCTGCTCCTGCTCCGCGCGGGCGCCCTCGTCGCCGACGAGTCGCCCGCGACCCTCCGTGCCCGGACGGGCGCCCGCGACCTCGACGAGGCCTTTCTTGCGCTCGCGGAGGCGGAGTGACGGCGCGGGTCACGTTCGCGACGGCCGCGAGAGTCCTGCGCCAGCTCCGCCGCGACCCGCGCACGGTGGCGCTCCTCTTCATCGTCCCCTGCCTGCTGCTGACGCTCCTCAGGTACGTGTTCGACGGCCGCGAGGAGACGTTCCAGCGGATCGGCGGGCCGATGCTCGGCCTCTTCCCGTTCATCCTCATGTTCGTGATCACGACGGTCGCGATGCTGCGCGAGCGGACCTCGGGCACGCTCGAGCGCCTGATGACGATGCCGCTGGCGAAGCTCGACCTGCTGCTCGGGTACGGAGTTGCGTTCGCGCTCGTCGCCGTGGTCCAGGCGACCCTGGTCTCCGCCGTGGGCCTCTGGCTGCTCGGCCTCGACGTGGCCGGGCCGGTCTGGCTCGTCGTCCTGCTCGCGGTCGCCAACGCCGTACTCGGGATGGCACTCGGACTGTTCGCGAGCGCGTTCGCCCGAACCGAGTTCCAGGCGGTGCAGTTTCTGCCGGCGTTCGTCTTCCCGCAGCTGCTCCTGTGCGGCCTGTTCGTGCCCCGCGGGCAGATGGAGCGCGTGCTCGAGCTCGTCTCTTACGCCCTGCCCCTCACGTACGCGTACGACGCGCTCGAGCGCACGGCACTGCTGGACGACGTCGGGCCGCGAGTCGCCGTCGACGCGTTGGTCGTCTGCGGGTCGGCGGTGCTGGCGCTCGCGCTCGGCGCGGCCACTCTGCGCAGGCGGACGTCATGAGGGCGGTGCAGGTCTCGGTGATCGGCAGCGGCGCGGAGCACGAGGCGCGCGCAGAGGAGGTCGGGCGGCTGCTGGCGGAGCGGGGCTGCACGGTCGTCACCGGCGGGCTCGGCGAGGTGATGGCCGCGGCTTTGCGGGGGGCGAAGGCGGCGAACGGGACGACGATCGGGATCCTGCCGGGCGAGTCGCGGGCGGCGGCGAACGAGTGGGTCGACCATGCGGTCGTGACGGGCATCGGGCACGGTCGGAACCTCGCCGTCGTCGCTTCCGGGGACGCGGTCATCGCCGTCGGCGGGAGGTGGGGCACGCTCGCCGAGATCGGGTTCGCACGTGTGCTCGGGCGACCGGTCGTCGTTCTCGAGCCGGGCTGGGACCTCGACGGCGTCGAGCGGGCATCGACCCCCGCCGAGGCGGTCGCGCTCGCCGTGTCGCTAGTGGGCTCGTAGGAGCGGACGGGTCAGGCAGGTCGGTCCCCCGTCCCCTTTGCGGGAGAGCTCCTCGCCGCGGTACGTGCGCACCTCGACGCCGGCCGCCTCCATCCGTCGCCGCGTCTCCGGGTTGCCGTCGAGCGCGAGCGCGACGCGCGGTGCGAGCGCCAGCACGTTGCAGCCCATCGACTCGAACTCCTCGTCCGGCACTTCGACGAGCTCGATCCCGCGCGCGCGGAGCAGCTCGACCAGCCGCGCCGGCAGCAGCGGCAGGTAGACGAGTGCGAGGCCGCGGTCGAGCGGGCTGACCAGGGACATCAGGTGCAGCACCTCACCGGGGCCGTGGAAGTGGGGGAGGTCGAACGGGAGCACCTCGACCTCCGGCAGCGTCTCCGCGAGCCAGGTCGCCCCGGCCGTGTCGGTTCGGTAGCCGAGCCCGACGAGCAGCGTGCTCTCGTCCAGCCAGAGCGTGTCGCCGCCCTCGGCGCAGGCGGGCGCCTCGAGCCGAGCGGCCACCGGCACGCCCGCGGCCTCGAAGTCGCGTGCGAGCGCCTCGGGCTCGCCGCGGCGACCGTCCTTCCCGGGGCGGAGGAGGATCGCGCCGCGGTCGGAGACGATGGCCGGATCGAAGACGTAGATCGCGTCCGGGTTGCCGTTCACGGGCGTTCCGGCGAGGACGACTTCCGCGCCGGCCTCCTCGAGCAGCGCGCAGAACGCGTCGTGCTCCGTGGCGAGTCGAGCCGGGTCGGGCTCGGACCGCCAGCCGAACTCCCGCCACGCCTCCGTGCCCAGGGGCCGGCGGACGAGCACGCGGCGCAGCGGCGCCGTCATGCTCTGCCCTCCGTACCGACGACTCACGCAGGCGATTCTAGGGCGGCGAGCCGGCGGCGCAGGAACGCGCGCTCGGTCTCGTTCGGCTCGAGCGCGAGCGCCCGCTCGTACGCCTCCGCCGCCTCGCGCGTGCGCCCGAGCCGGCGCAGGAGATCCGCGCGGGCCGAGTGCAGGAGGTGATACCGGGGCAGGTCGATCTCGTCGATCAGCCGCAGGCCGTGCTCGGGACCCTCGACCATGGCCACCGCGACCGCCTGGTTGAGCGCGATCACGGGCGACGGCTGCAGCCGTGAGAGCTCCCCGTACAGCGCGGCGATCTGCGCCC
>JBOHAW010000123.1:0-5280 GCA_050697975.1 Gaiellaceae bacterium | reverse complement strand
GGACGAGTCCGAGCCCGCGCACTCGCGCGGGGCCGGTCGCCCCGAGGCGTCCGCCGCCCAGCCGGCGTCCGCAGCGGCGACTCACTCGCCGAGCGCCGCGCCCGCTCCGCACAAGCCCGACACCCATCCCGCCAGCCGCAGCAAGGGCGTCGACCCGGAGGCATCGGTGCCGGGCGTAGCCGCGACAGTCTGGCTCAACCGGGCGCTACCCGACCCGACTCCTCCGTCGCTCCGCCTGACCCCCGCCTACGCGGCGAACCTGCTCGCGACCGCACGGAGGGCCGGCGCCGACTGGGCGCTCGTCCTCGGCGTGCTGCGTGCCGACGGCAACCGCGCGCAGGCTCCGGCTCGGCCGGCCACGATCGCCGAGACCGCCGCCCGCCTGAGGAACGTCGGCAAGGACGGCGAGGCCTGGAGTGCCGCGCTGGCGATCACCGGACGGACGGCCATGAGCGATCGCGCCGTGGCTCTCTCCCGCTACTACCGGGCGATCGGGATCGACGCGCTCGTCAACGGCCTTCGGGCCGAGCAGCGCTCGCTGGCCGGCGCCGTGCTGGCCGACCGGCGGGTCGACATCTACGCCGGCGGCCGCGCCGACATCGAGAAGGGTCGGATCGACGTCCGCGTGATCGCACTGATCTCGTACCTGGCCGAGTCCTACGGACAGGTGACCGTGTCGAGCCTGTTCAGCGGGCACCGGCTCTATGCCCGGCCCGGCGTCGTATCGGCGCACATCTACGGGCACGCGATCGACATCGCCGCGCTCGGGAACGTGTCGATCGCGGGCCACCAGGAGCCGGGCAGCGTCACCGAGCACGCGGTGCGCGACATCCTCCTGCTCCCCGCGGAGATGCGACCGCGTCAGGTGATCTCCCTGCTCGGCATGGGCGGGCCGTCGTTCCCGCTCGCCAATCACGACGACCACATCCACGTCGGGTACTAGGGCGGCGATGGAGCATGCACCCCTGAGACGGGCCGGAGACGTCGTGTGCGAGCGCTGCTATCTCGCGCGGACGGCTCTCACCCGGCTCAGGGGGCTGCTCGGCCGCAAGAACCTGCCGCCGGGCGAGGGGATTCTCCTTCGCCCGGCGGGCTCGATCCACACCGCCTTCATGCGCTTTCCGATCGACGCCGTCTTCCTCGACCGCGACCTCCAGGTCCTCGCGATCGAGGCGGAGCTCCCGGCCTGGCGCACGGCGCGGCGGCGCGGCGCGCGCGCCGTACTCGAGCTTCCGGCCGGCGAGTGCGAGCGCCGGGGCCTCACGGTCGGCGACCGGCTCCAGCTCGCGGCCTAGGCTGCGGCGAGCTTCGTCTCGAGCCGCTCCCGCAACAGTCCCAGCGCCTGGCCACAGGCGTCGGCGATGCCGCGCGCGAGCAGGCAGGTGTCCTCCTGCGGCTCGGACTGGATCTCGAGGTCCCAGTCGACGTGGGAGTGGTCGCCGTGCCCGCGGACCGCCAGACACCCGCGGTACCACCGGATCGGACTCGCGCTCTCGGTCAGCTCGTACGTGTAGAAGCGGTGCACGATCGAGCGATCGACGATGTGCTCGACGATGCGCGTCCCGTCGAGGAGCTCGCAGGTCCGGTAGTCGCCGTCGAGTCTCGAGGCCGCGACGTCAGGGTGAAACTCGGCGATGCAGTCCGGTCGCCCCGCGAGGCGCCAGACGTCGTCGGCGGGAGCCTGAATCTCGATCGTCTGAAAGATGCGAGCCACTGAGCCTCTGCCCTCCTCGTGACGGGCCTGCCATCCACTAGCTAGGACGAATGAGCGCGAAGGCTTGTTGGGGCTTAACTCGCGTTTGCCAGGGGAATATCATCCTGCGCGATGCCGGGCGGGATCGCCCTCGTGCCGCGAAACGCCGACCTGAAGGTGGGGGCCCGGCTGCGCAGCCTGCGCCGGGAGCGCGGCCTCACGATCGCGCAGGTGGCCGCAGCCACGGGCTTGACGAAGGGCTTCATCAGCCAGCTCGAGCGCGATACGACCACGCCGTCGCTCTCGTCGCTCGCGCGCATCTGCGACGCCCTTGGCGTGCGAATGGGGGACGTCTTCCATGCTGGGGGGCCCGAGCTCGTCCGGCTCATCCGCCGTAACGAGCGGACAGCCGTGGACTGGGACCCGCACCACTTCCTCCTGAGTCCTCCGCAGGAGCGGCGGCTTCAGGCGATCGAGTCGCACATCCCACCGGGCGAAGGGGCCGGCGACGAGCTGTACTCGTTCCCCGGCGACGTCGAGTTCGTCTACGTGCTGTCGGGCTCGCTCGAGCTTCGCGTCGCGGACGAGCGGTACCTGCTCGAGGCGGGCGATGTGCTGACGTATCCCCTCCGCGAGCCGCACACCTGGTCGAATCCCTCTGCGGACGAGCCGGCGACCGTGCTCTGGGTCGCGGTTCCGAATCCGTACGCGACCGGCGTCTGAGTTAACCCTCGATTAACGGCGCTGAACCTGCCTAACCGGCAGAGATCGCTGCCGTCTGCATGCATGGACCGACCTTACTTAGCATCACGGATAAATAAAAGTTCACTAATACTAACTTTCCTCCTCGCGTGCCGTCTGAGCTTTCGACAGGCAGTTGCGGGCCTCCACCCAGCTGACTCAGAGCGCAGGGCCGCCGTCGCCTCGGCCTTGGCTTTCCGTGACTCCGGGCTGCAGACGCATCCTCACGCGTGCGCTGCGCTCTGAGCAGCCGGCGGAGGCTTGCCCCAGCGAAAGGAGTCTCATGAAGGGACGGTTCTGGCTCTCGATCGTCGCTGCGGCGGTCGGGGCGGGCCTGCTCGTCACCGCCGGCTTTGCGGGCCCGGCGGCGAAGAGCCCACAGGCCGCAGGCAAGGGAGAGGCGCGCGGCGGCACGCTCCGTGTCGACCTGCGCAACGACTGGGACTACATCGATCCCAGCCTCGCGTACTTCTCGCACTCCTGGCAGGTCGAGAACGCCGTGCACCTCAAGCTGATGAGCTTTCCGGACCGGGAGGGCGCCGCGGGAAGTCGCATGACTCCCGAGGCGGCCGCAGGCTTCCCGAAGGTCTCGGCGAACGGGAAGGTCTACACGTTCACGATCAAGCCGGGCTTCCGGTTCTCGAACGGTGCGCCCGTGACGGCGGCCAACTTCAAGGCCGCGTTCACCCGCGCGCTCAACCCGAGGATGCAGTCCCCCGCATCGTCCTTCCTCGACGACGTGGCGGGCTTCCGCACGATCGGCAAGTACCAGCTGCAGGTGACGATGAAGAAGGTCGCGCCGGACTTCATCGCCCGGACGTCGATGCCGTTCTTCTCGGCCATCCCGACGAACCTCGGGATCGTGCCCGAGGGCGTGCAGGCGCCGCTCGTCTCCGCAGGTCCCTACTACATCAAGGAGTGGGTGCAGAAGCGCTCGGCGCTCGTCGTGCGCAACCCGTTCTGGAACAACGCCAAAGCGCCGTGGAAGTCGCTCGGCCGACCGGCCAACGTCAACCAGATCACGTTCATCATCGGGAACAGCCTCGACGCCACGAAGCTCCGCCTCGAGCGCGGCGAGGTCGACCTCGGCGCGGTTCCGCCGGCGGCGGCTTCCGAGCTGGCGGAGAAGTTCGGCATCAACAAGGGCCGCTTCTTCATCCGCAGGCAGCTGGTCACGTGGTATCTGGCGCTGAACAACTCGCAGCCGCTCTTCCGCGGCAACACGAAGCTGCGCCAGGCGGTGAACCACGCGATCGACCGGCCGCAGATCGTGCGCCAGTACGGCTTCCTCGGCGGCGGCCGCACGGATCAGATGCTCCCGCCGGGCATGCCCGGCTACAAGGACGTGAACCTCTACTCGCTCAAGGGAGCCAACGTGCCGCGGGCACGCGCGCTCGCACAGGGCGCCACCCGGAGCGGGAAGGCCACGCTGTACACGTTCAACTCGGCCCCTGGCCCGGCGATCGCGCAGGTCGTGCAGTTCAACCTGAGACAGATCGGCATCGACGTCGAGATCAAGACGTACGACCGGGTCGTCCAGAACGCCAAGTCGGGCACGCGCGGCGAGGCGTTCGACATCTCTGTGGAGGGCTGGGGAGCCGACTACGCGGATCCCTACAACTTCATCAACGTCCTGCTCGACGGCCGCCGGATCCAGGCGAGCAACAACGTCAACCTGTCCTACTTCAACGAGCCCGCCTACAACCGCAAGATGGAGGCCGCCTCGCGGCTGTTCGGCGCCGCGCGCCTGAACGCGTACGCCGGCCTCGAAGCCGACATCATGCGGAACCGGGCTCCGGTCGCGCCGTACATCACCACGAACGCGAAGATCCTCGTCAGCTCGAACGTCGGGTGCTACGTCTACTCGACGATCGGCGGCAGCTCGAACCTCGCCGCCGTCTGCCTGAAGTAGCCCCGGCTTGCCCACGCGGGACGACGGGAGGGCGCCGGGAAACCGGCGTCCTCTCCCGTTTCGCCAACTTCCGCGCCCGCCGGCGGTCGAAATGGACGTGGGGAGTGCAGGCGCAGCCGCGGTGACGGCCGTCGACGACGGTGTGCGCGTGACGAGCGCGGTGGCGGGCCGGCTCCGGGTGACCGAGCTCGAGTTCCCGCCGCTCTACCGGCTCGGCTGGTACGAGCCGGAGCACCCGTACATGGCGCTCGTGCTTCAGGGAGGGCTCGAGAAGAGCTTCGCCAGGAGGCACGAGACGCTCGGGCACGCGAGCGTCGTCACGATGCCCGGCGGAGCCGCTCACGCGACCGACTTTGGCCGCACGGGGGCGCGCGTGCTGATCGTGATGCCGTCGGGACCGGTCAGCTCGTTTCCGGCGAACGCGCTCGGGGAGCTGAGGCACCTGCGCGACGCCGGTCTCACGGGGCTCGCCGGCCGGCTGGCGGCGGAGCTGCGCGCCGTCGACACGGCGGCGGCGCTCGCCGTCGAGGGACTGGCGCTCGAGCTCGTCGCCGCCACCGCCCGCGGAGCCACAGCGCAGGCGGCCGGCCGAAGACCGCCGCCCTGGCTGGCGACAGTCGACGAGCTCCTGCACGCACGCCTCTTCCAGCCGCTCGGCCTGGCCGAGGTCGCCTGCGCCGTCGGCGTTCACCCCGCACATCTGGCGCGGGTCTTCCGGGAGCGCCACGGCATCTCGGTCGGCGCGTACCTTCGGCGGCTCCGGCTCGACTGGGCGGCGGTCCAGCTCGCGCGCGAGGACATCTCTCTCGCAGCGCTCGCAGCACAGGCGGGCTTCGCCGACCAGAGCCACTTCACCCGGGCCTTCAAGCGGCACACGGGAGTCACGCCGGGCCGGTACCGGCACGCGGTCGCGGGCGGGCGGCAGGATGCAGGC
>JBOHAW010000122.1:0-2637 GCA_050697975.1 Gaiellaceae bacterium | reverse complement strand
CCGCGGCGCCGCCGGCTGCCGGTACCTGCGCACGCCCGTGCCGGACCCGGTGGGCCCGGACTGGCGCGCCGAGCGCGACCGCGTCGCCGCCGTGAAGCCCCGCATCCTGCTCGTGGGGCACCTGAAGGGCGTAGTCACGCTCGAGGGGCTACGGACGTTCGCGCGCGAGATCCTGCCGCGCCTCGAGCGCGCGCTCGGCCCCGACGGCTTCGAGGTACGGGTCGCGGGCGGCTACGACGCCCCGCCGGAGCTGCTGCGGCTGCTCGACCGGCCGTCGGTGCGCCTGCTCGGCCACGTCGAGGGCGCGGAGGAGGAGTTCAAGTCGGCGCACGTCCTGCTCGTGCCGAACTCGATCTCCCTCGGCGTCCGCGTCCGCGTCGTGACCGCCTTCTCGTTCGGCACGGCCGTCGTCTCGCACGAGGCGAACGCGCGCGGGATCCCCGAGCTCGACCACGGCACGAACGCCCTCATCGGCCGCTCCGGGAAAGCGCTGGCCGACGAGGTGCTGAGGGCGGTCGCCGACGGCGGGCTGCGCCGCCGGATCGAGGCCGGAGCGCGGGACACGTACGAGCGCCTCTTCGCGCCCGAGGTCTCCGTGGGCGAGATCGCGGAGACGCTGGCGCGGATCCGCAGCGCCGTTCCGGCCGCCAGGTGAGCCGGATTCTCGTCACGGGGGGCGCCGGCTTCATCGGCAGCCATCTCTGCGAGCGCCTGCTCGCGCGCGGGGACGAGGTCACCGCGCTCGACGACCTCTCCACGGGCCGGCGCGAGTATCTCCCGGACGGCGTCCACCTCGTCTCCGGGGACGTGGCCGACGCCCGCGCCGTCCGGGGCTGCCTCAGCGAGGGCTTCGACGCCGTCCTCCACGTGGCGGGGCAGGCGAGCATCGCCAGCTCCTTCGCGCACCCGGAGCTCGACCTGCGCGCGAACGTCCTCGGCACGTTGAACGTGCTCGAGGCGTGCATCGAGAGCGGCGTCGGGCGGCTCGTGCACGCGAGCTCGATGACCGTCTACGGCGAGCCGGAAACCGTGCCGACGCCCGAGGAAGCGCCCTGCCGGCCGGTCTCGTACTACGGGGTCACGAAAGAGGCCGCCGAGCGGTACGTCCAGATCACGGGCTCCCGGCCGGACGTGGAGCTCGCGGTCACGTCGCTCCGGATGTTCAACGTCTACGGCGAGCGGCAGAGCCTCTCGAACCCCTACCAGGGCGTCCTCGCGATCTTCGTCGGCAACGTCCTGCGCGGCGAGCCGATCACGATCCACTCCGACGGGCGCCAGACGCGCGACTTCGTCTACGTCGACGACGTCGCCGACGCGTGGCTGCGCGTGCTCGACGAGCCCGCCGCCGGCGGCGGGATCTTCAACGTCGGCAGCGGTCGGGAGACGTCGATCTCCGAGCTCGCGGAGGCCGTGCTGGGCGCGTTCGGGCACCGCCGCGCGGACTGGGACGTCCGCTCCGCCGTCGCGCAGCGCGGCGACCAGCGGCGTTCGGGCGCCGACGTGCGGGCCCTGCGGGCGGCGGTCGGCTGGGAGCCCTCGACTCCGCTCGAGGAGGGCATGCGGCGAACGATCGCCTGGGCCCGGGCCTAAGCTTCGGACGGCGCTCGCTCGCCCTGCCGGACGCCGCCCCATTCCTGCTCCACGTTCACGAAGCCCAGGTAGTCGCGCGCGTGGCGCGGATCCTCGAGGAAGCCGCGCGCGCCCGCGACCTCGAACTCGATCGCGCCGCGCAGGTCGTCCTGTGGCAGGCTTGTAAGGACGTAGAGATCCACCTGGTAGCCGCCCCGGCGGAGCGGCAGGCTCGGGATCTCGACCGGCACCTCGAAGGTGCCCGGCTCGACGTCCACCTCCATCAGGCCCGACGTGAGAGTGAACACGAGCGTGCCCTCGAGCGTGAGGATCTTGCAGAGCACCTCCAGGCGGCTCGTGGCGACACGGGAGCGCAGGCCGAGCAGGATCCGCATCGGCTCGCGCTCGAAGAAGACGCCGGCCGTCTCGCCGTCGCCGTCGACGAGCCGGGCGCTCTCGAAGAGGATGTCCTTCTGCGTCCGCTTCGGCACACCGTGCCGCAGCTCCGGGTCGGTCAGGTCGGCGAAGCCGGGCTCGGCCGAGGAGTGGCCCTCGCTCAGGTACGACGACACGACCTCGCCCGGGGGGCCGATCGTCCGCACCCGGCCGCCGTCCAGCCAGACGCACGAGGTCGCGAGCGAGGTGATCGCCGACATGTTGTGGCTCACGAGCAGAACCGTGCGGCCCTCGCCGCTCACCTCGCCCATCTTGCCCAGGCACTTGCGCTGGAAGGCGGCGTCGCCGACGGCGAGCACCTCGTCCACGATCAGGATCTCCGGCTCGAGATGGGCGGCCACGGCGAATGCGAGCCGCAGGTACATGCCGCTCGAGTAGCGCTTCACGGGCGTGTCGATGAAGCGCTCGACCTCGGCGAAAGCCACGATCTCGTCGAACTTGCGCGCGATCTCGCGGCGCCGCATGCCGAGGATGGCCCCGTTCAGGAAGATGTTCTCCCGGCCGGTCAGGTCGCCGTGGAAGCCGGTGCCGACCTCGAGCAGCGAGCCGACGCGGCCCCAGATGCGCGCCTCCCCCTCGGTCGGGTCGGTGATGCCCGAGAGCAGCTTCAGC
>JBOHAW010000121.1:0-4307 GCA_050697975.1 Gaiellaceae bacterium | reverse complement strand
CCGATCAGGAGCACGTCGAAGAGGCCGTCGTCGGGCTCGGCCTCCGGGCACATCATCATCCCGCCCCCGAAGTACCGCCCGTTGGCGACGACGACGTCGTGCATCCGGCCGCCCCGGATCTCGTCGTCGACGGAGACGCGGACCTCGTTGGTGTGCCAGCCCGTGAAGACGGCCAGGGTTGCCCAGAGGTAGGAGATCTTGCCGCCCAGCGCTTTCGTCGTCTGGTTCGCGCGTTGCGCGATCGCCCCGCTCATGCCCACGCTCGCGATGTTCGCGAAGTACGCATCGGCGTCCGCGCCGGCCCAGGCCCGGTACGAGACGCGACCGAGGTCGATCGTCCGCGTCCTCCCCGAGAGCACCACGCGGATCGCGTCTTCGATCTTGCGCGGAATGCCGTACGTGCGGACGAAGTCCCAGCCGGTTCCGCGCGCGATCACGGCGATCTCCACGCCGTCCTGCCCCGCGATGCCGTTCACGACCTCGTTCACCGATCCGTCGCCCCCCACGACCACGAGCAGCGAGGCGCCGCCGGCCCTCGCCTCGCGCGCGAGCCCTCCCAGCTCCCCCGGCCCGGTGGAGAAGAGCGCGTCGCCGGTCAGCCCCAGAGCCGCCGCCGTGCGTGCGATCTGCGGCCAGCGTCTCCGGGTGGCGCCGTTGTCCGAGGCCGGGTTGACGAGGAAGACGGCGCGGTCGTTCAGTGCTGCTCGGCGGTCACGGTGGCGAGGGCGACGCGCGTCATGCGGTCGACGGCCTCGCGCAACTCCTCGTCGCTGATGCGTTTGAACTCGCCCTCGACCACGATGTCGCTGACCGTGAGCAGGCAACCAGCCTGCACGCCCCTGAGCGCGCCGACGGTGAAGAGCGCCGCCGCCTCCATCTCGACGGCGAGGACGCCGCGTTTCGACCACCGCTCGTACTGGCCCTCGTCCGGGTTGTAGAAGAGGTCGCTGGAGACGATCGGCCCCACGTGCATCGGCTGACCGCTCTCCTTCGCCACGTGGACGGCGCCGTGAATCAGCTCCCAGCTCGCGGTCGGGCAGTGCGGCTCGTTGCGGACGAGGTGCATCGCGGTCGAGTCGGCGGGGACGGCGGACAGCGCCACGATCAGATCGCCGAGCTGGTGCGTCGGCTGGAGCCCGCCGCACGTCCCGACGCGCAGCAGCCGCTTGACGCCGAGCTGGATCAGCTCCTCGAAGACGATCGTCGCGCCGGGGCAACCCATCCCGGTGCCCTGCACCGAAACCGGTTTCCCCTCCCACTCGCCCGAAAACCCGAGCAGGCCGCGCTCCGAGTTCCGCTCGACGACGTTCTCGAGGTAGGTCTCGGCGATGTACTTCGCGCGTAGCGGGTCGCCGGGGAGGAGGCATGCCTCCCCGTACTGGCCCGGCTCCGCTCGCACGTGGATCGGCACGGGGGGAAGCCTACGGCTTCCCCCTAAAGGGAAGGCGATGAACCCGCCGATAGACGGCACGTGCTCGCTTCGCCGAACCCGACCGCGCGCTGCTGCTCGCCGCTGGCATGACGACGTTCGGAGGCAAGAATCGTGCGCACGTGCTCTGTCACGATTGCGGGCATCCGCGAATGGCGCACTCCCCCGCCGCTGCCACTGTGGATGTTCACGAGCGACGAATGGCCCGCCGCCGAACGCGCCCCCATGCTGCCGCAGCCGCCAGTGCCGGCACCGGCGCCGACGCCCGGCAGCGACCTCGAGAACTTCGCGCGACGCCACATGTCTGCAGTCGAGGCGGCGAGATTCCTTTTCCTGATCTCAGCTGCGCACGACAAGCCTGTTGAGCCTGCCGGCGGCGAGATTATTTGGCAGCAGCTGCACGTCTTCATCGAGCGGGATCTCCCTGGGGGCACGGCGAGGCGCTACCTCGAGACTCTTCGGCGGCGCCAGCGGAATAGTCAGCCGCTCCTTCGCAGATAGCGCGACGCCGAGGGCCGACAGCTCACCTTAGAGTTTCACGGCCATGGCCGTGAAACTCACGGAGCCCCGGCTCGACCAGATTCTCGACTTCTGCGCCGGCGATCCGATCGAGCGGGTCTTCCTCGAGGACGTCGCCCGGCGGGGCCTCGGTCGCTTCTCCGCCGTCGAGCGGGGCGGGCGCCTCACGGCCCTCTGCCACGTGGGCGCGAACGTCGTCCCGTCGGGCGCGGGCTGCGACGCGTTCGCCGAACCGGCCGTGCGCGGGCGTGCGCGCATGATCATCGGCGAGGAGCGAGCCGTCGGCGAGCTGTGGGCGGCGGCGGCCGAGCGGATGCCGAAACCGCGCGACGACCGGCCGGGCCAGCCCGTCTACGTCCTCGACGAGCCTCCCGAGCCGGGCGAGACCGGCCTACGCGCCGCCATGGCGTCCGATCTCGAGCGGCTCGTGCCCGCGTGCGCGGCGGCGCACCGCGAGGAGATCGGCATCGACCCGCTCGAGCGCGATCCGGACGGCTTCCGCTGGCGCACGCGCACCCAGATCGAGCAGGGCCGCTCCTGGCTGTGGCTCGACGGCGACACGATCCTCTTCAAGGCGGAGGCCTCCGCCTGGACGCCTGCAGCCGTGCAGCTGCAGCAGGTCTGGGTCGACCCGGACGTCCGGAGGCGCGGGCATGGGCGCCGCGCGCTGTCCGACCTGTGCCGTCTCCTGCTCGAAGGCGTGCCGAGTGTGTGCCTGTTCGTGCGACCCGAGAACGAGGCGGCGATCGGGCTGTACGACGCGATCGGCATGCGCCGCACGATGTCCTATCGCAGTCTGATCTTCTAACGTCCGGCCGTGGAGCAAGCCATCTTCGCCCGTCACGGCGAGAGCGTCCTCGGTGCCCGCAGCTCGGTCAACGGCGACCCTGCCCTGGAGGAGAACGCCCTCACCGAGGCCGGGCGCGAGCAGGCCCGCGCGCTCGGAATGCTGCTCGTCGACGACCCGATCGACCTCTGCGTGACCAGCGAGTTCGCGCGCGCGCGGGAAACTGCCGACATCGCCCTGGCCGGGCGCGGCGTGCCCCGCCTCGTCCTCGGCGGGCTCAACGACATCCGCTTCGGCAGCTTCGAGGGTGGAACGCTCGCCGGCTACCGGACGTGGGCGCACGCGCACGGACCGGTGGACGACTGCCCCGGCGGCGGCGAGAGCCGGGTCGACGCGGCGGGGCGCTACGCCGCCGCGTTCCGCACGCTGCTGGACCGGCCCGAGCGGACGCTGCTCGTGGTCGCTCACGCGCTGCCGATCCGGTACCTGCTGAGCGCGCTGATCGAGCGCGACCCGAGCGCCGTCGTCGAGCCGGTCGCCCTCGCGGAGCCGCACCGCGTCTCCGCCGCCCAGCTCGAGCGCGCCGCGGCGCGCCTCGAGCGCTGGTGCGAGCGGCCCGCCTTCGCATGAAACGCCTGCTGGCACTCGGCGCGGTGCTCTGGCTCGGCCGCTGGCTGCTGCTCGAGCTCGCTTCGTACGCGGGACGTCACTGGCTGCCGCCGGGTCCGCCCGCACGGGACTCGCCGCGACAGCCCGGACGGCTGCCCGGCCCGTTCGACCGCCGGCGCGCGCTCGAACGAGGGACTCAGGATGAGTGATCGGGCGCGCGCCCGGCCGTTCCGATACCTGCGTCGGTGCGCGTTTCTGGGGTCACTGCGGCAGGCCTCGCGACGGCGATCGTCCTCCTCTCGGGGTGCGGCGGTCAGGCCGTCGCACATACGTGCTCGGCCACAGACCGGCTCTTCATCCGGCAGGCGAGCCTGCACATGGCCACCGTGGGCAGCTCGGGTCGGGACTATCTCCGCGGCGGTGGGAGGGCGAAGGACGTGATCGCCGACACGAAGCGAGCGGCCGCCGTCGTCATGCACACGAAGCCCACCGATCCGTCGCTCGAGCGCACGCGGCGCCTGCTGGGGCCGATGTTCAACGAGTACGGACGCGCGATTCTCGCCCGGGAGCGAAAGCGCGACCCGGGGCCGCACATCCTGCGCGCCTACGGGCTCGCGAACTTCGCGCACGACGCGCTCGCCACCGCGGCGCCCGCCCTGAAGGACCGGGGCTGCGACGTGACCGGCCTGCTGTAAGCCGGGGACGAGTCTGTTGCGAGGACGGGGCGCTGCAACAATGGCGCCGTGGACACCGCGGCGGTGCGAGCCCGCATCGAGGAGCACGTTCGCCGGCACGGGCTGATCGAGCCCGGCGGAGAGATCCTCTGCCTCGTCTCGGGCGGCGCGGACTCGACGTGCCTGTGGCACGCGCTCGGCGCGCTCGGATATCGCGTCTCGGCCCTGCACGTCGATCACGCCCGGCGGGGGCGGGAATCGGACGAGGACGCGCGGTTCTGCCGCGAGG
>JBOHAW010000120.1:0-4918 GCA_050697975.1 Gaiellaceae bacterium | reverse complement strand
CGGCCCTGCTCGCCGTCGGTGATCACGTCGAGGCCGGCCCGCACCTGGTCGGCAACCGCGACGGCGACGGCGTCGCGCCCGAGCTCGGCGAGGTCGTCCGGGCCGAACGCGTCCGGGTGCGCCGCGCAGAACTCGAGCCAGCCCGGGTACGGGTAGCTCCCGATCACCGTCGTCTGGATCGGCGCGTGCGGCACAGGCCCAGTCTGACGCGATCTTGATTCCCCGTCTAGACGGCTATACAGTCGAGACCCTTGTCCACCCGGCTCGATCTCAGCGGCAAGCGCGCCGTGGTCACGGGCGCCTCCACGGGAATCGGAGCAGCGATCGCGGTCGGCCTGGCCCGGGCCGGAGCGGACGTCGCCGGCATCGCCCTGGACGAGGCCGGCGACACGGCGGCGGCCGTCCGCGGGGAGGGGCGGGATGCGCTGATGCTCGTCGGGGACACGGGCGACGCGGCCACGGTCGCCCGGCTGGCCGAAGCGACCGTCGAGCGCTTCGGAGGCATCGACGTCTGGGTCAACAACGCCGCGCGGCTGCTGGTCAAACCGCTCGTCGAGACGGAGGACGACGACTGGCACGGCCTCCTCGCGGCCAACCTCCACGGCTACTTCTACGGCTGCAGGGCGGCGGCGGCGCGGATGCTCGAGCAGGACACCGGCGGCCGGATCGTCAACGTCACCTCCGCGACGAACGTGCTCAGCGTCGCCGACCTCGGCGCCTACGCGACCGCGAAGGGCGGCATCGCCGCACTCACCAGGGCCCTGGCGCTCGAGCTGGCCCCCGCTCAGATCACGGTCAACGCGGTCGCGCCCGGCCCCGTCGACACGCCGCTCAACCGGACTGCCTACACGCCGGAGGTGCGGCGCGCGTACGAGCAGCGGATCGCGCTCGGGCGGATCGGCTCGCCGGAGGAGGTCGCCGACGTGGCCGTCTTCCTCGCCTCCGACGCCTCGCGCTACGTCACCGGCCAGGAGCTCGTCGTGGACGGCGGGCTCACGATCAACGGCACCGTGGGCCATGCCCGCACCTGAGCGATGAGCTTCGTCCCCCGCTACCACGAGATCGAGCAGGCGCTGCGCGCAAGGATCGCCGAGCTCGAGCCCGACGAGCCGCTCCCCTCGGACGCGATGCTCTGCGAGGAGTTCGGGGTCAGCCGGATGACTGCGAGAAATGCGGTGCAGCGGCTCGTCCAGGAGGGACTCGTCTACCGCTTGCCGGGGCGCGGCACGTTCGTCGCGCGACCGCTGGCTCACCGCCAGGCGGGCAAGGTGTGGAGCTTCACGGACGAGATGAGGCGCCGCGGGCGGGCTCCGAGCTCGCGGCTCGTGGAGCGCGCCGTCCGTCGGCCCACCCCGGAGGAGGCGACGCAGCTTCGACTCGGCAAGCACGCCTCCGCCGTCGCGGTCCGTCGCGTCCGTCTCGCGGACGGGGAGCCGATCGTGCTCGAGCACGCCGTCTTTCCGGAGACGTGCGCGCCGCCGATCCTCGCGGCCGAGCTCGAGCACGGGTCGTTGCACGCGACGCTCGTCGCCGCCGGCCGCGTGCCGACCACGGGGCGCGCCACCCTGACGGCCGAGACGGCGACCGCCGAGGACGCACGCCTGCTCGGGCTGGAGTGCGGGGCGCCCCTCCTGGTCGAGCGTCGACTGATCGCCGACCAGCGCGGCCGGCCGCTCGAGCTGACCGAGAGCCGCTACGCGGGGAGCCGTTACGCGCTCGACGTGGACTTCGACGTCGAGGTGGAGGCAGTGAGGCGGTGACCGCGACCGCAGTCTCGTCGGTCGTGGCGGACGGCCCGGCCGCGGGCTGCCGCGCCCTCGACCTCCGCGTCAAGGGGGGCATCGACGTCCGGATCCTGCCCGACCGGGGCTTCGACGTCGGCGCCGCCTGGTTCCGCGGCGTTCCGCTCGCGTGGATCTCCGCCGTCGGCGAGACGGCTCCGCTGCCCCAGCCTCGCGGCGGCGACTGGAACGACGCCTTCGGCGGCGGGCTCGTGACGACCTGCGGGCTGCGCAACGTCGGCGTGCCGTCTGAGGGGCACGGCCAGCACGGCACCTTCTCGCACCTCCGCGCACGCGAGGTGCGAGTCGACCGCGAGGAGGCCGGTCTCGTCGCGGCGGCGCGCGTCGTCGACGCGTCGGCGCTCGGCCACCGCCTCGAGCTCACCCGCGAGATCCGCACCGCGTTCGGCGAGGGCCGGGTGACGATCGTCGACGTGACCCGCAACCTCGGCCCCGAGACCGAGGCGGCGCCGATCCTCTACCACGTCAACCTGCTCTGGGACAGCGTCGACATCGACTCGCGAGAGGTGGTGCCGCGCGACGAGGACGCCGCCGCGGGCCTCGACACGTGGCGGCATGCACCCGTCCTCGAGCCGGGTGCGCCGGAGCGCGTCTTCGAGCATCTCGGCGCGAGCCGCGCGATCGTCGCGCAGGGCGACGTCCGGCTGACGCTGACCTGGACCCTGCCGAGACTCTGGCAATGGGTCCACCCGGGCCACGGCGTCCTCGGCGTCGAGCCGGCCAACTGCTCCGTGCTCGGGCGGGCTCACGACCGGTCCGAGGGCCGCCTGCCGGTGCTCGAGCCGGGTGAGGAGCGGACGACGAGCATCGAGATCACAGCGGAGGTCAGATGAGCACGGCGATCACGGACGTGCGAGCCGGAGTCGTCGGCACCGGCTTCATCGGGGTCGTCCACGTCGAGGCGCTGCGCCGGCTGGGCGTGCAGGTCGCAGGAGTCGTCGGCTCGACGCGCGAGCGCGCGGAGGCGAAGGGGATCGCGCCCGCCTACGCGAGCTACGGGGCCCTCCTCGAGGACCCGGACGTCGACGTCGTCCACCTGACCACGCCCAACCACCTCCACTACCCCCAGGTCAAGGACGCGCTCGCGGCCGGCAAGCACGTCGTGTGCGAGAAGCCGCTCGCGCTGACGTCCGAGCAGTCGGCCGAGCTGCTCGAGCTCGCCGGGCGCAGCGGGCTCGTGCACGCCACGAACTTCAACATCCGCTTCTACCCGATGGCGCAGCAGGCACGGGCGCTCGCGCAGGGAGGCGACCTCGGGGAGATCTGGAACGTCCACGGCGGCTATCTCCAGGACTGGCTGCACCTTCCCACCGACTGGAACTGGCGGCTCGAGGCGGAGAAGGGCGGCGAGCTGCGCGCGGTCGGCGACATCGGCTCGCACTGGATGGACCTCGTCCAGTTCGTCACCGGTCTCGAGATCGAGGCGGTGCTGGCCGACCTCGCGACGGCGATCCCGGTGCGGAGGCGCCCGACCGGCGAGGTCGAGACGTTCGCCGCCGCCCAGGACGTCGAGCGGGAGGATGCGCCGATGTCGACCGAGGACTTCGCGCACATCCTCATCCGCTTCGGCGGCGGCGCGCGTGGCTCGGCCGTCGTCTCGCAGGTGAGCGCCGGGCGCAAGAACTCGCTCCGGTTCGAGGTCGACGGCTCGCGCTCCTCGCTGGCGTGGGACTCCGAGCGCCACGAGGAGCTGTGGCTCGGCCGGCGCGACGCGGCGAACGAGCTGCTCCTGCGCAACCCCGCGCTCATGGACGCGCAGGCGCGCGCCGCGACGTCGCTCCCCGCGGGTCACGCCGAGGGCTTCGCCGAGACGTTCAAGGAGCTCTACCGGGCCGTCTACCGCGATGTCGCGGCCGGCGGCCCGGCCGAGAGACCCGGCTACCCGACCTTCCGCGCCGGCCACGTCGAGCAGTTGCTCGCCGAGGCCGTCGCGCGGAGCAACCGCGAACAGCGATGGGTGGAGGTGACGGCGTGAAGCTCGGTCTCTTGACGGCGGCGTTCCCGGAGCTCGACCTCGAGCAGGTGGCCGGATGGGCGGCGTCGAGCGGCTTCGAGGCGCTCGAGATCGCGTGCTGGCCTGCGAGCGGCGCCGAGCGGCGACGCTACGCCGGCGTCAGCCACATCGACGTGACCTCGTTCGACCCGGGCGCCGTGCGGGAGGCGCTGGCGCGGCACGGCCTCGAGATCTCGGCGCTCGCGTACTACCCGAACAACCTCCACCCCGACGACGGAGAACGCGAGGCGGCGAACTCGCATCTGCGTGCTGTGATCGACGCCGCGCAGGCGCTCGGGGTCGGCATCGTCGGCACCTTCGCCGGCAACGACAAGAGCCGGCCGCTGCCCGAAAACCTGGAGCGCTTCCGCGAGATCTGGCCTCCGCTCGTCCGGTACGCGGGTGAGCGCAGCGTCAGGATCGCGATCGAGAACTGCCCGATGATCTTCAGCTACGACGAGTGGCCGGGCGGCACGAACCTCGCCTGGTCGCCGGCGATCTGGTCCGAGATGTTCGAGGCGATCCCGGACGAGAACTTCGGGCTAAACCTCGACCCGTCACACCTCGTCTGGCTGATGATCGACTACGAGCGGGCCGTCTACGACTTCGGCGACCGGATCTTCCACGTGCACGCGAAGGACATGGAGGTGCGGCGCGACGGCCTCTACCGCCACGGCTCCTTCTCGGGCGGGATCGGCTGGCAGGTACCGCGCCTGCCCGGCCTCGGCGAGGTCCGCTGGGACCGGTTCATCGCGGCGCTCTACGCGGTCGGCTACGACCACGTGATCTCGGTCGAGCACGAGGACCGGCGCTTCGAGCACACGGAGGAGCTCGTGAAGCGGGGCTTCGAGATCGCGCGGAACACCCTGCGGCCCCACATCGTCTGATCCGGACACGTCCGGGGTCTGACCCCGGCTTACCCCCACATCGTCTGATCCGGACACGTCCGGGGTCTGACCCCGCCTTACCCCACATCGTCTGATCCGGACACGTCCGGGGTCTGACCCCGGCCTAGAGCTCCTTTCGAAATGACGCACGGGCTGCCTGGCCGCGCTGGGCGGCACGAGGCGTCGTCCTCAGTCGCGCCCATAGCGCTGCTATGGCCGCTCCCTGCGTCCTAGCC
>JBOHAW010000119.1:0-6462 GCA_050697975.1 Gaiellaceae bacterium | reverse complement strand
CGAGCGGAATCTCGACGATGACGGTCGTGCCCTTGCCCTCCCGCGGCTCGAGCCAGATCCGGCCGTTCATCGTGCGCACGAGCTCGCGGCAGATGTAGAGGCCGAGCCCCGTGCCGCCGATGCCGCGGGTCATGTTCGGGTCGAGCCGGTAGAACTTCTCGAACACGCGCTCCCGCTCCGAGCGAGGGATGCCGAGGCCGGCGTCGCAGACGGAGAAGCGCATGCGCGAGTCGTCCGCCTCCAGCTTCACCTGCACGGGACCGCCTTCGGGCGAGTACTTGATCGCGTTGTCGACGAGGTTCGCCAGCACCTGATTCAGCTGGCCCGGGTCGGCCGCGACCGGAGGCAGGCCCCGCTTGGCCCGGAGCTCGAGCGTCACGCTCTCCGGCGCGTAGGTCCTCGCCGCCTCGACCACCGTCTCGGTCAGCTCGCGGGCGTCGCAGCTCTCGATCCGCACCTGCAGCTGGCCCGAGTCGAGATGGCTCGCGAGCAGGACGTCGTTCACGATCTCGGCGAGCCGGCTCGACTCCTCGCCGATCACGTTCAGTAGGCGCACGCGAATGTCGTCCTCGAGCTCGAGGTCGGGCCGGAGCATGGTCAGGGCGGAGCCGTGGATGGCCGCCAGCGGCGTTCGCAGCTCGTGCGAGACGGTCGCGACGAACTCGGACTTCATCGCCTCGAGCGCACGCTCGTCGGTCAGGTCCCTGAAGGCGTAGACGGTTCCGCCGTCGAAGCCCACGCCGGAGATCGACAGCCAGAGCTCCCGGCCCTCGAGCTCGAGCGGCACCGTCTCCGGTCGTCCCGCGGCCGGCCCGCTCGCGACCGGGATGCGGGGCTCGAACTCGGCCCACCCCGGGATCACCTCCAGAGCGGCGCGCCCGAGCACGTCGGCCTCCGCCAGTCCCGTCAGCAGCTCGGCTGCGGGGTTCCAGAGGCGGATCACGCCGTCCGCGTCCAGGAGGAAGACGCCGTCGCCGACGGTAGCGAGGACGCGCGCGGCCCGCCCTCGCTCCTCGGACTGCCGATAGAGCTGCGCGTTGTCGACCGCGGTTGCCGCACGCCGGGCGAGCTCCTCCGCGAGCGCGAGATCGTCCTCGTCGTAGCTCGAGCCCGACTCGGCCTGCACGAACGTGATCGCGCCGAACGTGCGCTCGCGGACCACGAGCGGTACGCACATGTACGACCGGAGCCCGATCTCCCGGATCAGGCCTAGATGGAGCTCGTCGCGCGCGGCTGACTCGAGCAGCTCGTCCGGGATCTCCGGCACGAGCTCGGACCGCCCGGTGCGGACGACGTTCGGCGGCCCGGTCGCGCTGTCCGGATCTGTCGGGTAGCGCTCCTGCAGCTCGCGCGCGAACTGCACCTTCCGCTCGTCCGCGTGGGCGACGGCCAGCTGCTGCAGCGACCCGTCCTGCTCCAGGACGTGCACTGCGCACCAGTCCGCGAAGCTCGGCACGGCCGCCTGCGCCACGTCGGCGAGGGTCTTGCGATAGTCGAGCGAGCTGCCGAGAAGCGCCCCCGCCTCGAGCAGGAACCGCTGCGCCGCCTCGGCCTTCTTCTGGCTGTCGATGTCGGTGCACGCCCCGACCCACCCGGCGATCGTTCCCTGTGCGTCGCGAATCGGGACCGCGCGCGCAAGCTGCCACCGGTGCACCCCGTCGCCGCCGCGAAGGCGGAATTCGAGCTCGATCGGGGTGCCGGCCTCGAGGCCGTTCTCCCACACCGAGACCGAGCGCGCGCGGTCGTCCGGATGCAGGAACTGCGCCCACTCGTGCCCGAAGCTCGCCTCGGGCGGCTCGCCCGTGTAGGCGATCCAGCGCTCGTTGAGGTACTCGAAGTAGCCGTCCGCGCGCGCCCGCCAGACGAGCTGCGGCAGGGCCTCGGTGAGGGTCCGGTAACGCTCCTCGCTCTCGCGCGTGAGCGCGGCGATCTCCTGCTCGCGCAGGCGCGCCTCCTGCTCCCGCAGCTGCTCCTTCTTCTCCCAGAGGTCGATGAAGACCGAGACCTTCGATCGGAGCACCGTGGGATCGAACGGCTTGAAGAGATAGTCCACGGCCCCGGCGGAGTAGCCGCGGTCGACGTGGGCGTTCTCCTTGCTGATCGCGGTCAGGAAGATGATCGGCACGTGCTTCGTTCGTTCGCGCCCCTTGATCAGATCCGCGGTGGCGAAGCCGTCGAGTCCGGGCATCTGTACGTCGAGCAGGATCACGGCGAAGTCCCGCAGCAGCAGCTCGCGGAGCGCCCGCTCACCCGAGCCGGCCTTGACGAGCTCGTGTCCGAGCGGCTCGAGGATCGCCTCGAGCGCGACGAGGTTGTGCGGCCGGTCGTCGACGAGCAGGATGCTCGCCTGCCTGCCCGCGCTCACACGCCCACGCTCCGCCCGGTCGTCGAGGCGTCGACGCACAGGCCGTACAGGAACGGGCCGATGTCGCCGAGCGGGAGGACCGCGTCGGCGGCCGTCGCCTTCAGAGCGGCGTCGGGCATTGAACGGCGGACCGCCGTCTCCGGGCTCTGCACGATCGCGACGCCGCCGTTCGCCTTGATCCGGGCGAGGCCGGCGGCGCCGTCGTTGTTCGCCCCGGTGAGGACGATCCCGATCAGGCGCTCGCGGTAGGCGTCGGCTGCCGACTCGAACAGGACGTCCACCGAGGGGCGCGCGAACTGCACGCGCTCGTCGACGGAAAGCGCGAAGAAGCCGCGCTCGACGAGGAGGTGGTAGTCGGGCGGCGCGACGTAGACGTGCCCCCGCTCGATCGGCTCCTTGTCGCCGGCCTCCCGCACGTGCAGCCGCGTGTGCATCTGCAGCAGCTCCTCGAGCGAGCCCCGCACCGAGTCCGCGCTCCGGTGCTGAGCGATCGCCACGGCGACGTCGATGTCGGCGGGCAGGGCCTCGAGCAGTCTGCTGACGGCGCGGAGGCCGCCCCACGACGCCCCCACAACGATGAGCTCGTACCGCGGGCCCTCGCTCACTTGACCTTCCGGTAGATCTTCTCGAGCGGATCGAGCTCCTCGTAGCTCTCCTCGTGGAGCGAGAACTTGATCGACTCCTTGCTGCCGAGCGCCAGCACGCCAAACGTGGCCAGGCTGTCGTAGAAGAGCTCGTGCACGCGGTTCTGGAGGGAGCGGTCGAAGTAGATCATCACATTGCGGCAGACGATCACGTTGAACTCGTTGAAGGACCGGTCCGAGACGAGGTTGTGCTGGGCGAACACGACGTTCTCCACGAGGGAACGGTCGAACTGCGCGCCGTCGTATGCGGCCAGGTAGTACTCGGAGAAGGCGTGGGCCCCACCCGCGCGGATGTAGTTCTGCGTGTACTCCTGCATCTTCTCGAGCGGGAAGACGCCGCTCCGGGCGCGCTCGAGCACGGCCTCGTTGATGTCGGTCGCGTAGATGCGCGTCCGGCCGTACACGCCTTCCTCCTGCAGCACGATCGCGAGCGAGTAGACCTCCTCGCCCGTCGAGCAGCCGGCCACCCAGATGCGGGTGAAGGGATAGGTGCGCAGAAGCGGCACGACGTGCTGGCGAAACGCGGCGTAGAAGGTGGGATCGCGGAACATCGCGGTGATGTTGATCGAGAGATCGAGCAGGAGCCGCTCCATGCACGCGGGGTCGTGCAGGACCTTCTCCTGGAGGCCGGAGACGGTCTCGAGTCCCTCGGCTCCGATCCGTCGCCAGAGCCGGCGCTTGAGCGAGGCCGCGGCGTACTCGCGGAAGTCGAAGCCGTAGCGGCGATGCACGGCCTCGAGCAGCACGGCGATCTCGATGCTCTCGAGATCGTCTCCGCGGGAGGCGGCCTCCTCGGACGCCGCCTCCCCCTGCCTGGCCTCGGGCGCGGCCACGGCGTCTAGCGGTAGAGCCAGACGCGCATGAGCGAGAGCAGCTGGTCCGTGTCCACCGGCTTCGTGACGTAGTCCGACGCACCGGCCGCGATGCTCTTTTCGCGGTCGCCCTTCATCGCCTTGGCGGTCAGCGCGATGATCGGCAGCTTCCCGAGCTCCGGCATCTGCCGCACGATCCGGGTCGCCTCGTAGCCGTCCAGCTCCGGCATCATCAGGTCCATCAGGATGAGATCGACGGCCGGATTGCTCCGGAGCGCCTCGATCGCCTCGTTGCCGTTCTCCGCGAACAGCACCTCCATTCCGTGGCTTTCGAGCACGCTCGTGAGCGCGAACACGTTCCGGACGTCGTCGTCGACGATCAGCACCCGCCTGCCCGCGAACACCTGCTCGGCGCCGTGCAGCTGCTCGAGCATGCGGCGCCGGGACGCCGGCAGCCGCGACTCCACGCGGTGGAGGAAGAGCGAGGTCTCGTTCAGGAGCCGTTCCGGCGAGCTCGCGTCCTTGACGATGATCGTCTCGGCGTAGCGCTTCAGGCTCGTCTCCTCGCGCCTCGTCAGCTCCTTGCCGGTGTAGATGATGATCGGCAGGTTGCGGTAACGCTCGTCGCTCTTCACCTGCTCCAGCAGCGCGAAGCCGGTCTTCTGCGGCAGCTTCAGGTCGAGGACCACGCAGTCGAACCGGGTCTGCTCGAGGGCGGCGACCGCCTCCTCGCTCGACCCGACCGCGGTGATCGCCACGTCGTCCCCGCCGCCGCCGATCAGCTCCACGACGCTGTCGCGCTGGGCCGGGTCGTCCTCGACCACGAGCAGGTTCTTGACGCGGCGGTCGATGAAGCTCGCGATCTCGGCGAAGGCGGCGTCGAGCGTCTCCTTCGTGGCAGGCTTCTCGAGGAACGCGACCGCGCCCGCCCGCAGGGCGTTCTGACGCCCGTCCGCACCCGAGACGATGTGCACCGGGATGTGGCGTGTTTCCGGATGCTGCTTGAGCCGGTCAAGCACCGACCAGCCGTCGATCACGGGCAGCTGCATGTCGAGGATGATCGCGTCGGGCCTGAACTCGTGCGCGAGCGCGAGGCCGACGTCGCCGCGCTGCGCGACCAGCCCCTTGAAGCCGCGCTCGCGAGCGATCTCGAGCACGGTGCGGGCAAAGCCTGCGTCGTCCTCGACGATCAGCACGACGCGGTCGCCCGCGTCGAGGTCGTCGCGGTCGTCGTCGACGTCGCTCGGCAGGAGCATGGACGGATCCAGGGCCGGCATCGGGATCGCGTCGCCGGCCGGCGGAGCCTCGCCGACTCCCCAGAGGCCCTCGACCGGTCCGGGCTCCTGGGCGGGAGGCTCCGCCGCCGGCGCCTCCCGGATCGGTGAGTACGACGCCGGCAGGTAGAGCGTGAACTCGCTCCCCTCGTCCTGCGTGCTCTCCGCGTGGATCTCGCCGCCGAGCAGGCGAGCGATCTCGCGGCTGATCGAGAGCCCGAGGCCGGTGCCGCCGTACCGGCGGCTCGTCGTGCCGTCAGCCTGCTGGAACGCCTCGAAGATCAGGCGCAGCTTGTCGGGCGCGATGCCGATGCCGGTGTCCTGCACCGAGAAGGCGAGGACGGCGTCGGCGGCGGCGAGCACGTCGTTCAGGTACTGCTTCCCGGTCGGCGCGGCCGACACCCGGAACGTGATCCGGCCCGTGTCGGTGAACTTGAACGCGTTCGAGAGCAGGTTCTTCAGGACCTGCTGCAGCCGTCGCTCGTCCGTCAGGAGCGTCTGCGGTGAGTCCGGCGCGATCTCGAGCTCGAAGTCGAGCTCCTTCTCCTCGGCGAGCGGCTGGAACGTGCGCTCGGCATAGGCGAGCACGGCGGACAGCGCCACGTCGGCGGGGTGCACGTCCATCTTCCCGGCCTCGACCTTCGACAGGTCGAGGATGTCGTTGATCAGGTCGAGCAGGTCGCTCCCCGCCGTGGCGATCGTGTTGGCGAACTCGATCTGCTTGTCGCTCAGGTTGCCGTCGGCGTTGTCCGCCAGGAGCTTCGCGAGGATCAGCAGCGAGTTGAGCGGCGTCCGGAGCTCGTGCGACATGTTCGCCAGGAACTCGGACTTGTACTTCGACGTGAGCGCCAACTCGGCCGCCTGGTCCTCCAACGCGCGCCGCGCTTCCTCCACTTCCTTGTTCTTCCGCTCCACTTCCACGTTCTGCTCGGCCAGCTGCTTGGCCTTCGACGCCAGTTCCTCGTTCGTCTGCTGCAACTCGCTCTGCCGCGTCTGCAACTGGAGCGTGAGCTGCTGCGATTGACGGAGCAGGTTTTCGGTCCGCATCGTGGCTTCGATCGTGTTCAGCACGACGCCGATCGATTGCGTAAGCTGCTCGAGGAACGTGAGGTGCGTGGCGGTGAACGGCGTCAGCGACGCCAGCTCGATCACGGCCTTGGTTTCACCCTCGAACAGCACCGGAAGTACGACGACGCTGGTTGGACGCGCCGACCCGAGGCTCGAATGAATGCGGGCGTAGCTGGTTGGCACCTTCGAGAGCAGAATGCGCTGCTTGTCCACGGCGCATTGACCGACGAGGCCTTCACCGAACTGCAGATTGAGCGGTTGCCGGCTGCCCTGGGCGTAGCCTGCAAGCAGTACCAGGT
>JBOHAW010000118.1:0-4771 GCA_050697975.1 Gaiellaceae bacterium | reverse complement strand
ATCTGAATCTGTACGGCGAGTTCGAGTACTCGCTGCCTCCGCTGTCGCTCCCCGACCTTCAGGAGCTTCCCGCGCTCGAGTCGCTCGCGCAGCTCGAGGCGGTCGCGCTCTTCGTCGAGCGCGCGCGGGCAGTCCGGCCGGAGTTCGAGCTGTGCCACGCGAACGCGGCAGCCGTGGCGCAGATCTGCACGCGCCTCGACGGGCTGCCGCTCGCGATCGAGCTCGCGGCCGCGCGGATCAGGGCGCTCACCCCTGAGGCGATCCTCGCGCGCCTCGAGAAACGCCTGGAGCTGCTGACGGGCGGGCCGCGCGACGTCCACGCGCGACAGCGCACCCTTCGCGACACGATCGGGTGGAGCTACGGGTTGCTCCCGCCGATCGAGAAGGCGCTGTTCGCCCGGCTCGCGGTCTTCGCCGGCGGATGCTCGGTCGCGGCCGCCGAGCAGGTCGCCTGCCAGGATCTGGCGATCCGCGCGGGCGCGGGCCTCGCCTCACTGGCCGAGAAGAACATCCTTCGGCCGGAAGACACGCCGGACGGAGAACCCCGCTTCGGGATGCTCGAGACGATCCGCGAGTTCGCGCTCGAGCAGCTGGCGGCGAGCGGGCAGGACGAAGCCAGCCGCCAGCGGCACGCCCGCTTCTTCCTCGAGGTCGCCGAGGACGGAGGTCCAAACCTCCGCGGCGCCGAGCGGTCGGCGTGGCTCGAGCAGCTCGACCGCGAGCTCGAGAACCTCCGCGCGGCGCTCGCCTGGAGCGCGAGCGAGGCCGGAGACGCAGAGACCGGGCTGCGGCTGGCCGCAAGCCTGCTCACGTTCTGGACGGCACACGGCTTCATCAGCGAAGGCGCCGGATTCCTGGCCGCCCTGCTCGCGCGATCGGAGGAACCGAGCGTCGGACGCGCGAGGGCGCTCGCAGCGGCAAGCATGCTCGCCTTCCTCGAAGGCGAGGTGACAAAGGCAGGATCGATCTCCGCCGAGGCTGGGGAGCTCGCGCGTCGCCTGGACGAGCGCTGGTCCCGGGCCACCGCTCTTAACGTCCGCGGCACCGCCGCCCGGCTGAGCGGAGACTTCGTCGAGGCACGACGTCTCTATCACGAGGCGCTCGAGGTGACGGCATCCGGCGAGCTCTGGTGGCCTGCCGCGCTCGCGTGGGCGAACCTCGGTAACACCGCGTTTCTGGAGAGCAGGTATCAGGAGGCAGCTGAGATCCTGGAGTCGAACGTCCAACTCCTGCGTGACGGGGGCGACGGCTTCATGACGGCCGGCGCGCTCTCGATCCTGGGGCGAGCGCTGCGGCATCTCGGCGAGCTCGATCGCGCGAGCGGTTACCTCGAGGAGGCGCTGGCACTGTTTCTCGCGCTCCGGAACTCGTGGGGCGTCGCCACGTGCCTCGACGCCTTCGCCGCGCTCGCCGCGGCGCGCGGTGAGAATCTCGCGGCCGCGCGCCTCTTCGGTGCGGAGGAGGAGATGCGGCAGCGAGCCGGCATCGCGATGTGGCGCACGATCCAGGCGGATCACGAGGGGGCGGTGGAAGCGGTGACGTCGGCGCTCGGCGACGACGTATTCGAGCAGGCCCGCGCGGAAGGGAGGCGCGTCACGCAAGCCGAGGCCGTCGCGTGTGCCCGGGAGCAGGCGCGTCACCGGCAGACCGTCGCATCTTGAACCGGCCACCGGGGCCTGATTAGCTGACGCGGTCGTGCCGACGGCTACCACGAACGATGGGACCGCGCTTGCCTACGAGGCGGCCGGCGCGGGGCCGCCGAACGTCCTCTTCCTCCACGGATGGGCGGGCTCGGGAAGCTACTTCGGGGGGACGATTCGAGAGCTCGACCTGACGCGGCTCCGCGCCCTGAGCCTGGACTTGAGAGGGCACGGCGGCTCCGACGAGGGCGACGACGGCTACACCCTCGACCGGATCGCGTCCGACGCGCTCGCGGCCACCGACGCCGCGGGCGTCGACGAGTTCGTCGTCCTCGGCTTCAGCATGAGCGCAAAGTTCGCGCAGTACCTGGCCCTCGTCGCGCCCGACCGAATCGTGGGCCAGATCCTGGTAGCCGGCTGCCCCACGAGCGAGATCCCGTTGCCGGCCGAGCTCCTGGACGACTGGTACGGCCGTGAAGGCGACGCCGAGCGGATGGCCGAGATCGTCACGGCGTATTCCTCCAGTCCGATCGAGCAGGAGGATCTCGACCGCTTCGGACGCGATGCGGCGCGCGTTGGACGCGCCGCTCTCGAAGGGAGCTTGAACGCCTGCATCACGACATCGTTTGCGAACGATGTCGGGTCGATCGCCGCGCCGACGCTCGTCGTCGGCGGCATCCACGACGAGATCTTTACGCCCGAGCTCCTGCGCGAAGGCGTCGTGGCTCCCCTCTCGAACGCCCGCCTTGCCCTGCTGGACGCGGGCCACGAGATCCCGCTGGAGAAGCCGCGGGAGCTCGCGGCTCTGATCGAGGCGTTCCTCGCCGGAATGGCCGTCCAGCTGCGATAACTCGGACGTGGGAGACCTTGTGGAGCGGGCGACCTCGGCGGTTGCGAGGCACCCGTCGGTGACGAGGGTCGAGCTGGCCGGGTCGCGGTCTCGCGGGACTCACGAGGATCTCGCCGACTGGGACTTCGCCGTTGAGACGTCTGACTTCGCCTCGGTTGCGCGTGATTTGCCGACGCTCGTCGAGCCGCTCGAGCCTCTCGCGGCGCTCTGGGAGCCGCTGGGTCACTTTCCCGTCTACATGCTGGTCCTCCCTGGCCCGACGATGGTCGAGTACCTGTTCCTCGGGCATTCCCAGGAGGCCGAGGCGCCGGTGAAGCCGAGCAAGGTAACGCTGCCCGGCATCGATGGCCACTTCTGGCAGTGGCTTTGGTGGCTAGCCACAAAAGCCAGCGTGGGGCGCGACGGGCTGGTCGAGCAGCACTGGCCCGTGCTCTACCGCCACCTGCTCGAGCCGATGGGCGCGGACACGGTGCCGGACAGCATCGAAGCGGCAATTCGCGGATTTCTCGTCCGCCGCGGCGAGCTCGAACGGCGGTACGGCCTCGAGGTGTCGAGGGCACTCGAGGGCGAGGTGCGCCGGGGCATTCGGCGCCTCGGCTACGACGTGTAGGTGGCGCTGAAGTCGTTTCTTCCGCTTCCTCGTCGAGGAGGATCGGCTCGTCCGCGACCCGGCCCTGCCGCTGCGGACGCCAAAGAAGCGGGAGGCACTGCCGAACGTGCTGACGATGGGCGAGCTGGAGCGCCTGCTTGCCCAGCCCGGGCGTGGCGAGCTCTGGGAGCGCCACTTCCCCGGGAAGCCGGAGCGCGACCGGCTCCTGCTCGCGCTGATGGCGTACGCCGGCCTTCGCCGGAGCGAGCTCCTCGGGCTCGACTGGGACGACGTGGACCTCTCCCGGCGCCCGCTCCTGATCCGTCGCGCGAAGGGCGGCCGGCAGCGGACGATTCCGATTCACCCCGCGCTCGTGGTGCTCTTCGCCGAGTACTACGCGACCCGCGTTCCGCTGACCGAGCAGGCGGTCGTCGTGGGCGTGCAGGGCAACCGGCTCCACTACACCCAGATCGGCCAGACGTTCCGCCATTACGTCGACGCCGCCGGCGTCAACGACCGCAAGCGCGTGACGCCGCACACCCTGCGTCACGTCTTCGCCTCCGAGCTCCTCCAGGCGGGCGCGAATCTTCGCCAGATCCAGGAACTGCTTGGCCACAAGCACCTCGACTCGACGCAGCGCTACACGCGCGCGAACGCGCACGAGCTCCGAGGAGCGATCAAGCGGCTCCGCTGGGTCGGCTGAGTTGGTGACATCGAACGTCACCGACGTGCAAAGTCACCAACACCGGCTGTCGAATTCGCCGCTCTGTGCACCTTTCCGGCTGGTGGCGACCGAGCGGGCTTGTAAGAGTGCAGCCGTGGCGAAGAGGAAGCGACGGCAAGCTCGCGTCCCGGCGACGACGACGGCGCCGGTGATCCCCGTGCCCGACCCTCGCTCGATGGAGAGCGCGCTCGCTGCGATCGGGAGAGGAGCCGCCCACCACGCCTCCGACGAGGCGCTGTTCCAGGCGCAGGACCTAATGTACGAGGCTTTCGAGGCGCAGGACGCACGCCGCGTCGCGCTGGCACGCGAGGCGCTCGCGATCTCGCCCGATTGCGCCGACGCCTACCTGCTCCTCGCCGAGGAGACGGCATCGAGCGTCGAGGAGGCGCGGGAGCTCCTCGAGCAGGGCGTCGCCGCCGGCGAGCGTGCGCTTGGTCCCGAGCCGTTCGAGGAGGACGTCGGCCACTTCTGGGGCATCCTCGAGACGCGTCCGTACATGCGCGCCCGTGCGGCGCTCGCGGAGACGCTGTGGGCGCTCGACCGGCGAGAGGAGGCAGTCGAGCACCAGCGCGACCTCCTGCGCCTGAACCCGAACGACAATCAAGGAATTCGGTACCGCCAGGCCGAGTGGCTGCTCTGGCTCGAGCGCTACGAGGAACTCGACGAGCTCTTCGTCGCCTACGAGGACGACGGCGCGGCCGCCTTCGCCTACACGAGGGCGCTGGCCACCTTCCGCCGACAAGGAGACTCGGCGGAGGCGAGGCGGCTTCTCGAGGAGGCTCGGGAGGTGAACCCCCACGTTCCCGCGTATCTCTCGGGCCGCAAGAAGCTGCCGAAGCGACTCCCGGACTACGTCGGCTTCGGCGATGAGAGCGAAGCGGTCGACTACGCCTACGGCGCCGCGGTGTTGTGGGCAGTCGTCCCGGGCGCGCTCGCCTGGCTCGAATCCTGACCATCGGCGCGGCGGC
>JBOHAW010000117.1:0-9590 GCA_050697975.1 Gaiellaceae bacterium | reverse complement strand
GCTCTTCGCCGGCGCGCTCGGAGGCGTCGTCGGGGCAGCCGCCGCCGTGATCGTGGTCGCAGGTGCGCTCCGGCGTGGCGGCACGCGCGGCGGGCTGGCGCTGATCGTTGCGGCTGTCGCAGCGGGCCTCGCGGGCCTCGCGTTCGTCCCCGGTGCGGGATATCTCGAAGCGCTCGCGCTGCCCGTTCTCGCCGTGCGTCTTCGGCGCACCCAGGCCGACCGGTATGCCGGCCTGCGCAGCCTTGCCCGCGACTAGGAAACTGATTCTGATCGTGATCGACGGCCTGACGCCGTCGATGCTCGAGGACACGCTCGAGCGGGGCGTCGCTCCCTCGCTCGGGCTGCTCGCGGAGCACGGCCGCTACCGGCGTGCGATCTCGACCTTCCCCTCGCTGACGCCGGTCTGCCTCTCGTCGCTCGCGACCGGCGCGCATCCCGACGTGCACGAGATCCCGCACCTCGTCTGGTACCACCGCGGCGAGCAGCGACTGGTCGAGTACGGCTCCTCGTTCGGCGCCGTGCGCGCAGCGGGCGCGAAGCAGTCGCTGATCGACACGATCTACGGCCTGAACGCGAGCCATCTCGGCAGCGACGCGGTCACGGTGTACGAAGCGCTCGAGGACGCGGGGCTGACGGCCGGCGCAATCAACATCACCTGTTACCGCGGCCGGCATCCGCACCGGCCGACCGTTCCCTTTCTCGCGCGTCCCGCGTACGGCCCGAAGCGCTTCTTCTTCTACAACCTGTTCGAGTCGGACGTGACCGGCGCGCCGCTCGCGGTGCGCAACCGGGCGGCCGGGACGGTCGACGGCTACGCGGCCGCCGTCGGGCGCTGGCTCGTGACGCGCGACGGCTTCGACTTCATGGTCTTCTACCTCTCGGACTACGACTTCGCCTCGCACGCGCACGGCCCCGACGAGGCGCACGAGGAGCTCGCGCGCAGCGACCGCGCCGTGGGCACGCTCTTCGACGCCGCCGGCGGGCCGGAGGAGTTCCTCGAGCGCTACGCGGTCATTCTCTGCGCCGACCACGGCCAGACGAGGGTGAGCCGGGCGGTACCCCTGGAGCGCGCCTTCGCCGGGCTGGACGCCGTGGTCGTGACCGCCTCGAACCGGGCCGGCATGGTCTATCGGCTGCCGGGGTGCGCGGAGGAGGCACACGCGCTCGCGGTCCGTCTCGACGCCGAGCCGGCGGCGGAGATCGTGCTCTACCGCGAGGCCGGCGAATCGGTCGCGCGGCGCGAGGGCGAGGAGCTGCGCTTCGCCCGCGGGCCGGCCGGCTGGACCGTCAGCGGCGACGCCGCCATCCTCGACGTCCCGGACGGGCTCGAGCGAGCCTGGGCGGCTCTCCACAACCCGAACGCCGGCGACCTGATCGTGTCGGCCGCGCCCGACGTCGAGTTCTCCGATCTGGCCGGCCGCCACCACGCGGGCGGTGGCAGCCACGGCTCGCTCGTCGCCGGCGACTCGGAGGTGCCGATGCTGACGCTCGGCCTCGAGCCGGAGCCGCTCGGCATCACCGACGTGGCGCCGCTCGCACTCTCGCACTTCGGCATCGCGCCGCCGCCCTATGCGCGCCAGCTCGCCCGTGCCGCCTGAGCTGCCCGAGCAGCGGGAGCGGATGGTCGAGCGCCAGCTGCGCCGGCGCGACATCGTCGACGAGCGGGTTCTGGCGGCGATGCTCCGCGTCCCGCGCGAGCTGTTCGTGCCCGAGGGCCTGCGCCGGCGCGCCTACGACGACGCAGCGCTTCCGATCGGCTCGGGGCAGACGATCTCGCAGCCGTACATGGTCGCGCGCATCTGCGAGGCGCTCGCGCTGCGGGGCGGCGAGCGCGTGCTCGACGTCGGCACCGGGTCGGGCTACCAGGCCGCAGTCCTGGCGGAGCTGGCCGGCGAGGTGCATACGATCGAGCGCGTGCCGGAGCTCGCAGACCGCGCCCGAGCCACGCTCGCGGCCGCCGGCTATACGGACGTACGGGTGCACGTCGGCGACGGCACGCTCGGCTTGCCCGGTCACGCGCCGTTCACCGCCATCGCCGTCGCGGCCGCGGCGCCGAGGCTGCCCCAGGCGCTCTACGAGCAGCTGGAGCCGCGCGGGCGGCTCGTCGTGCCGGTCGGGCGCCGCCGCGGCCAGGAGCTGCAGCTCGTGATCCGGAGCCCCGAAGGGCCCGCCGTCGTGCGGTCCGTTCCGTGCCGGTTCGTCCCACTCGTCGGCGAGGAGGGATTCGCGGAGTGAGTTTCGGCGATCCTGCCGGGGGGAGGATCCGGGCGGTGGAGGGGGTACTCTCAGGGGAGGCGCTGCTCAATCTCCCCGTGCGGGTGCGCGGGATCAGGCTCGCCCATCCGGTCGATCTCGTTCTCGACGCCGAGGGCCGGCATGCCGTCGGCCTCGAGGTCCGCTGCGGCGACGAGACGATGCGCTTCCTGCCGCTCGCGGCCGCTCGGGTGACCGCGCATGAGATTGCGGTCCGCTCGGCGCTGCTGCTCTTCGAGGAGCGTGACCAGGACTTCTATCGCCGGGGCGGGCGTACCCTGCGCGCGCTCCGCGGCGTCGAAGTGAGACGCGGCGGACGCACGCTGGGTGCGCTCGTCGACGTGACTCTCTCGCCCGGCGGCGTCATCGAGGAGATCGTCCTCGACGGCCCGGACGGGAGGAAGCGCGTGCCGCTCGACGACACCGTCACGATCGTCCAGCGCGGCCGGGTCACCGCAGCCTGAGGCCCGAACCCTCGGGTACTCTCTCCGCCCGCATGATCGACCGGACCCGTTCACCCTTCACGACCGACACCGGGCTCGCCGGGACGCGGGCCGGCCGCGCGCTGCGCGCGCCGCACAACTGGGTGCAGCTGGCGAAGTTCTGCACCGTGGGCGCGAGCGGGTACCTGGTCAACCTCGGAGTCTTCTCGGCGCTCCTGCTGGGCGCCGGCGTCCACTACCGCCTCGCCGCGGTCTGCTCGTTCCTCGTCGCCGTGACGAACAACTACCTCTGGAATCGGGTGTGGACGTTCCACGGTCAGCGCGGGCACTTCGCCTACCAGGGCATGCGCTTTCTGGTCGTGGCCACGCTCGCGCTCGCCGCGAACCTCCTGCTGCTCGACCTCCTGATCGCGCTCGGGCTCGGCAAGGTGATGGCGCAGGCGATCGCGATCGTCCTCGTGACGCCGCTGAACTTCGTCGGCAACAAGCTCTGGTCATTTCGCCGTTAGGGAGGGCTCACGAAGCTCTGGTCGTTTCGGCGGTAATCCGTCGCTAGTCTGAGCCGGATGCGCCGGCTCGCCGCCGCTGCGGTATGCGCGCTCGTGCTCGCGCCCGGGGCCTCGGCAGCCACGCCGACGGCGCCCGTCTACGACGCGGGCGGCAATCTCGTCGAGACGCCGTTCGCGCCCTCGCCCGACAAGCCGCGTCTGACCGAACGGCGGGCGACCGTGCTGTTCGCGGCCGAGGACAAGGTCGCCGACTGGCTCGACCGCTATCCCCCGCGGCCCACGACCGACGCCGACTACGACGAGAAGACGCGCGCGTGGACGGTGAAGATCTGGTCCGGCGAGGCGGGGCAGATCGCGCTCGGCAAGGTGGACGATCCGACGGGCGCGGTGATCGAGGCCTGGACGGGGCCCCAGGTGGCGTGGAAGATGGCGCGCGGATCGAGCGGCGCGTTCGGCGGCAAGCAGCTCACGCGGCCGCTCGTGTGGCTCTCGTTCTGCGCGGTCTTCCTGCTCGGCCTGGCCGACCTCCGCCGGCCGCTCAGCCTCCGCAACCTCGATCTGCTCGTGCTGCTCTCGTTCTCGGTCTCGCTCTGGTTCTTCAACCGCGGCGAGGTGTTCTGGAGCGTGCCGCTCGCCTATCCGCCGCTCCTGTACCTGATCGCTCGGCTGGCGTGGATCGGAGCAGGTCGCGGGCGACCCTCGCGTGTCCGGCCCATCTGGCCCGTCTGGGTGCTGGCCGGCGCGACCGTCTTCCTGGCCGGGTTCAAGATCGGGCTCAACGTCCAGGCTCCGTACAGCACGATCGACGTGGGCTACGCGGGCGTGATCGGCGCGCACCGGATCGCGAACGGCGAGGCGCCGTACGGGCACATGCCGGTCCAGAAGGACCGCAAGGCGTGCGGCCCGGCCGACAGCGAGGGGGAGATCCGCAACCGCATCCAGACGAACGGCCGCTGCGAGTCTTCGAACGAGCGCGGCGACACGTACGGGCCGGTCTCGTATCTCGCCTATCTGCCCGGCTTCTGGCTCTTCGGCTGGAGTGGCAAGTGGCCCGGGGACACCCTTCCCGCTGCTCACTTCACGTCGATCCTGTTCGACCTTCTGTGCCTGGCCGGGCTGGCGCTGGTCGGACGCCGGTACGGCGGGCTGCGGCTGGCCGCGACGCTTGCGTTCGCCTGGGCCGCGTACCCGTTCACGCAGTACGTCTCGAACTCGAACACGAACGACGCGATTCTGCCTGCGTTCCTGATCTGGGGGTTCTGGCTCGCGTCCGCGCACTGGGCGCGAGGCGTCTTCGCCGCGCTGTCGGGGTGGACGAAGTTCGGTGCGCTCGTCGTTGCGCCGCTCTGGCTCACGTATCCCGACGCGGCGCACAACGGGCGTGCGAAGGCGCTCTTCGCGGGCGGGTTCGCGCTCGCGACCGCCGCCGCGTTCACCGTGCTCCTGCTCGAGCCCGATCTCGTGGAAGCGGCGCGCGTCTTCTGGGAGCGCACGCTCGGCTGGCAGCTCGGCCGCGAGTCGCCGTTCTCGATCTGGGACTGGCGTCAGTACCACGCCGCGGGGATCCCGGATCTCCATCTGGTGCAGCGCGTGCTCCAGGGACTGGTCGTCGTCGGCGCGGTCGCGGCCGCGTTCGTGCCGCGCCGGAAGTCCCCACTCCAGCTCGCCGCGCTCACCGGGGCGCTCCTCGCCGGCTTCCAGCTGGTGCTGACGCACTGGTTCTACCTGTACATCCCCTGGTTCTTCCCGTTTGCCGCCTTCGCCGTGCTGGCGGCGCCCGCGGCTCTCGCCGTGCGCAGAGACGCCGAGGAGGAGCGGCGTGACAGCGAGCCCCGAGAGCTCGTCGCGGCCGGCTGACCGTCCGGTCGCGGCGCTCGGCGCCGTGATCGCGATCGTCGCCTTCCTCCTCGCCTGGGCGCTCATGCACGGAGGCTTCTACGAGCGCCGCCAGATCGAAGATACGCCGGTGTACAAGAAGTACGGCGACTGGATGGCCGACGGGCAGGTGCCGTACCGGGACTTCCGGCCCGAGTACCCGCCCCTGGCCCTCCCGGCCTTCGTGCTCCCGTCGCTGCTCGCCCCGGAGGGTGCGGGTCTCGAGGAGTACAACAGCCGCTTCGAGTGGCTGATGGCCGCCTGCGGCGCGGCGGCCCTCGCGCTGATGGCGCTGCTCCTCGGCTCGCTCGGCGCGGGCGCGGCGCGAGTGGCGGCCACGCTCGGATTCGCGGCGCTCGCACCGCTCGCGCTCGGATCGGTCGTGCTCTCGCGCTTCGACCTCTGGCCGGCGGCGCTGACGGTGGGCGCGCTCGCGGTGCTCGTCTCCGGCCGCGACCGGCTCGGCTCGGGCGTGCTCGGCCTCGCCGTCGCAGCGAAGATCTATCCGCTCGTGCTCGTCCCGCTCGCCGCCGCCTGGATCTGGCGGCGCCGCGGGCGGGGCCGGGCGCTCGCCTGCGGCGGTGTCTTCGCCGCCGTGCTCGCGGCTTGCTTCCTCCCCTTCCTCGTCCTCGCCCCCGAGGGCGTGGCGTCCAGCCTGGGCAGGCAGCTGTCGCGCCCGCTCCAGATCGAGAGCCTCGGCTCCGCGCTCCTGCTGGCGCTCGGCGTGGACGTCGAGATGGAGTCCGGGCACGGGTCGCAGAACATCGCCGGAACGCCCGGGGACCTCGTCGGACTCGCCGCCACCGTCGTCCAGGCGGCTGCGCTCGGCTGGCTGTGGCTCTCGTTCGCGCGGGGCCGGATGGACGCGGAGCGGCTCGTGCGGTATGCGGCGGCTGTCGTGCTCGCCTTCGTCGCTCTCGGCAAGGTGCTCTCGCCGCAGTTCCTCATCTGGCTGGTGCCGCTCGTGCCGCTCGTCCGCGGCCGGCGCGGGCTCACGGCGTCCGCCCTGCTCGGGCTCGCGCTCGTGCTGACGCAGATCTGGTTCCCGTTCCGCTACTGGGACTTCGCGCGCACGTTCGACGAGACGGTGTCCTGGCTCGTGCTGGCCCGCGACCTGGCGCTCGTGACCGCGCTGATCGTGCTCGTCGGGCGCGTCCGGAGCGGGCGAAGTGCGCCCGAGGTGTGACGGTCCCTCAACAGGCGTCCGCGGCGAGCAGGTCCGAGTGCCTGGCACCGGGTCCGAGTGCCTGGCACCGGAAGTGTGACGATTTCGTGCCGATTTGTCCCGGAGGCGAGCTAGGCGACGAGGACGCGGATCGCCTCGCACGAGAGCGCCCGCCCCCCGGCGTCGCACTCGACGAGCGCGCCCTCGATGCGGACGTCGCCCTCGGCAGGGCGGAAGCGCACGGGTAGGCCGGTCCGCATGCGGCGAATCGCGAGCTCGGCCTCGACGCCGATCACCGAGTCGTGCGGGCCGGTCATGCCCGCATCCGTGATCGCCGCCGTGCCGCCGGGCTGGACGCGGGCATCGGCCGTCTGGATGTGCGTGTGCGTGCCGAGCACGGCAGTCACCCGGCCGTCGAGCCACCGGGCGAGCGCCACCTTCTCGCTCGTCGCCTCGGCGTGGAAGTCGACCAGCACGACGCTCGCCTGCGCGCGCGCCTCCTCGACGAGGGCGTCGACGAGCTCGAACGGCCCCACGTGCACGCTGAGGAAGAGGAGGCCCATGAGGTTGATCACGGCCACCGGAGTCCCGTCTGTCGCCGTCGCGACGGCGAGGGCGCGACCCGGCGCGTCCCGCGTGAAGTTGGCCGGCCGGACGACGCGCTCGGCGCCGTTCAGATAGGGCAGCAGCTCGCGCTGGCGCCAGGCGTGGTTCCCGAGCGTGATCACGTCGGCGCCCGCGGCGAGGATGCGCTCAGCGAGCTTCGGGGTCAGCCCCATCCCCTCGGCGGCGTTCTCCGCGTTGACCACGCAGAAGCCGACTTCGAGCTCGTCGCGCAGTCCGGGAAGCCGCTCCTCGACCGCGCGGCGCCCGGGGGCTCCGAACACGTCGGCGACGAAGAGAATCCTCACCGCGCGACTCCTCCAGGCGGCTCGGGAGGCCGGCTCCGCCGGCCGGGAGGAGCCGCCGGCCAGGGGCGCGCGGTCAGGGCAGGGTCAGAGTTGCAGCCGGATGCACCTCGACCGACACGTGATTGCCGGCGTCCTGCGTGTAGCGGGCGAGCGCCTGACGCTCGAGGCCCGAGAGATCGAGCACGGTGCCGATCCGCGAGCTTCCCGCTGCGACGGCCGAGCCGACCGTGAGCGCGGGATCAGGGCGGAGCCGGGTCAGGGAGACCACGAGCGACGGCACGCTGGCGGGCTGGATGTCGACCCGCACACCGCGCGCCTGGGCATTGATCACGTACTCCGTGATGCCGATCACGGTGCCGTCGACCGGCGAGAAGACGTCCGTGTCGGGCGCGGCACCCACGTCGAGCGAGGCCGTGTCCGGCCCGTGTCCGCCCTGGAGCCGGTAGTAGACGAGCTGGCTGCTCTCGCCGCCAAAAATGCGGTCGGCGAGCCGGCCGAGCAGGCCGCGGTTCCCCTGCTGGCCGAGCGGCTCGAGCGCCAGCGCGCCGTCTCCGGCCGCGTGGTACCCGATCGCGGTCAGCCGGCCCTGCGCAATCGGAAGCTGAAGCCTGAGCGTGCCCTGGAGGGCGACGATCTGCGTGCGCGGCCGGGAGTTGGGCGGGAGCCGGCTCGGCGGGGCGGCGAGGCTGGCCGACACGCTCGCAGGCGTCCCGGACCCAAATGCGGACAGGACCAGCGTGACGACGAGCACGGAGGCGACGATGGTGAGGGCGGCGAAACGACGCACCCTGCGGGCAGCGCAACGCTGCCGGGCGCGGCGCGCGGCCCCGGGGGCTCGGCGGGACGGCATGGGCGGCACCGTAGCGGAGGTCGGCCCCGGTTTCAACCGCGTGGCGTCGGGGCTTTGTAACAGCGCCGGATCCGATTTCCGAACGGGTTCCTCCCACAGTTCGTGACGGTCGAGAGCGAGCGCCCCGTCCTCGAGGAACGACCAGTCCCACGCGGGCGGCCGCAGGGCGACCACCTGCGCCGTGCGATCGGCGCCCTCCTCGCCTGAGCGGGCCCGAATCCCGCGCGACCTTTCGGTCGCGGTCGGATCGGCGGCTGTGGTGGCTCTCGCCATCATCGTGCTCGCGACCGTGCTCGGCGCCCACCTTACGGAGGGCCGCGGACGGCGCTGGAGGATTCAGGGTTGCTCGTTCAGGAACGCGCGCGCTGATGCGAGCGGCGCCTGGGCGATCGCCGCCGCCGTGCTCGGTCCTCCCGAATCGCCTGACGTAACCTTCCCGGCGTGAGCGCTTTCCCCGCCACGCGCCTGCGCCGCCTCCGCCGCACCGCCCCGCTGCGCGCGCTCGTGCGCGAGACCCGGCTCACACTCGACGACTTCGTGATGCCGCTCTTCGCCGCGCCGTCGTCCCGGCCGGACGACGCGCTTCCGGCCATGGGCCGCTTCTCGATCGACGACCTCCTGCGCGAGGTGGACGAGCTCGCGGCGTCCGGCGTCGCCGCGGTGCTGCTCTTCGGCATCCCCGAGTCGAAGGACGAGGAGGGCTCGGGCGCGTGGGACGAGGACGGCACCGTCCAGCAGGCGCTCCGGGCGTTGCGCCCCCGCTTCCCGGAGCTCGTCCTGCTCACGGACGTCTGCCTCTGCGAGTACACCTCGCATGGCCATTGCGGCCTCGTCCGCGACGGCGAGATCGCGAACGACGAGACGCTCGAGCTGATCGCGCGCACCGCCGTCAGCCACGTCGAGGCGGGCGCGGACGCCGTCTGCCCGAGCGACATGATGGACGGCCGCGTCGCTGCCGTCCGCGAAGCGCTTCCGGACACGCCCGTGGTCGCCTACTCGGCGAAGTACGCCTCCGCCTTCTACGGACCGTTCCGCGAGGCGGCCGACTCGGCCCCGGCCTTCGGCGACCGGCGCGGCTACCAGATGGATCCCGCGAACGTGCGGGAGGCGCTGCGCGAGTGCGAGCTCGACCTCGCCGAGGGCGCCGACGTGCTGATGGTCAAGCCGGCGCTGCCGAACCTCGACGTGATCCGCGCGGTCCGCGATCGCTTCGACGCGCCGCTCGCGGCGTACAACGTCAGCGGCGAGTACGCGATGGTGAAGGCCGCCGCCGCGCAGGGCTGGCTCGACGAGCGTCAGGCCGCCCTCGAGTCGCTCACCGCGATCCGCCGTGCCGGCGCCGACCTCGTGATCTCGTACTGGACGAAGGAGCTCGCCGGGTGGCTCTGAAAGTGCGCTCCGAGCTCTTCGCTCGGGCGCGTCGAGTCATCCCCGGCGGCGTCAACTCGCCGGTCCGCGCGATGAGGTCGGTAGGCGTCGACGAGCCGGTCTTCGTCCGCAGCGGCAGCGGCTCCGAGCTCGTGGACGTCGGGGGGAAGCGCTACGTCGACTGGGTGATGAGCTGGGGCCCGCTCGTCTTCGGTC
>JBOHAW010000116.1:0-3282 GCA_050697975.1 Gaiellaceae bacterium | reverse complement strand
GATCTGGACCGACCCAGGCCGCGGCGCCCGTCCATCCGAGGCGTCGCGCCGTTCGCGCGGCGAGCTGCGAGAGCCGCCAGCGGTTGCGATCCTCTCGCGTCCGGGCGTCGAGGAGGTCGGGGCCGCCCGCGGCGACGACGCGCGCGGAGCCGACGCGCACCGGGGTGCGGACTTGGCCGAGCCGTTCGAGCCATTCCGGGGTCAGGAGCGCGGTGCCGGGCTCGCCGCGGGCGCGAGCCGAGCGCCGCAGCCGCGAGAGCGCCGCCGCCGACACGGTTGCGACCAGCGCGACGGCGGCGAGGCGCTCGGCCTCGCCTTCGGCCACGGGCCCGACAGCCGCCAAGCCGACGAGGCACAGCACGCCGGTTCCGAGCACCGACGCGTACGCTCCGTCCGCGAAGGCCTGGATCTGGGCGCGCGCGAGGAGCGAGCGGGCCACGAAGAACCCCAGCAGCGCGACCGCCAGCAGGCCCACGCTTCGCCCGTAGAACGCGGTCGCGATGGCGGCGGCCGCGGCCCAGAACACCAGCCCGAGGAGCCACGCGAGCTGAAGCGTATGGCGCTCGAGCCGCGTGCGCAGGTTCGTGAACAGGCGCAGCTCGAGTCGCTTGAGGTCGAAGTAGAGGAGGCGCGCCCAGTCGAACCCGGCGCGAATGGTCGGCATCGCGAGAAAGAGGACGACGAGCGACTCCGAGTCGACCTCCGCGCCGTAGAGGAGCGCGAGCACGGCGAGCGAGTCGAGGGCCATCACTCCGTGCGAGAAGCCGCCCGCGAGCGTCTCGCGGCCCGCTCCTCGCAGCGACTCACCCAGTGCGCCGGGCCGGGCCTCGGCCAGGGGCGAGAAGCCGAGGAAGTGGTAGACGCGGCGGGTGTAGTGCAGCGTGAGCGCGGTCATCACGACCGTGGTCAGCACGGCTGCGACGACGAGCCCCCAGACGCCGATGAGCGGCCAGAGCGCGAGGATCACCGCCAGGTTCAGGAGCTCCGGGCCGAGCGAGGCCCAGAGGGGCTTGTACACGCGGCGGAGCGCGTAGATGCCCGAGTGGTAGGCGCGCGTGGGCAGGTCGAGGGCGAGGCGGAGGAGCAGCGCGGCGACGTATGCATCGGACGCGCCGAGGCTCCCGTCGAACGCGCGCCAGGCGATCCATCCGAGCATGAGCGCGAGCAGCGCCGCCGACAGGCCGCCCGTGAACGCCAGCCATCCGCCGATCACGCGCGGAATCCGGTGCGGGCTGCCCGAGCGGTGGAGGTCGCGCACGCGGGCGCGCATCGCCTCGAGCGCACCCCACCAGAAGCTCGAGACGAGGGCGGTCGCCGCCGTCGCGACGATGACGATCACGAAGTTGTCCCAGGCGAGCCCGCGGAAGAGGAAGAGCACCGTGACGCCGTGGGTGACCGACTCGAGCGCGTACCGCGCGAAGAACCAGCGCAGCCGGTACCACGAGTAGCGCCAGAGCCGGCCGCCGAGCAGCCCCTCCTCGAGCAGCACGATCCGCTGCTCGCGCGCGGCCTGACGCCGGAGCCAGCGCTCGAGGTCGTTCTCGCTCACGCGGCTCTTCGAGCGACGTCGTTCCGGGCCGCGACGAGCGAGACGAGCCCCCAGTCGGTCCGCAAGCGGCGATACGGGACTTCGCGGAAGGCCCGCGCTTCGCTGCGCCCCGTCAGCGCCTTCAGGACGATTCGCGCGATCCAGTAGTCGAGCTGCTCGAGCTGCCGCCGGTCGGTGACGACGCGGCGCAGCGCGAGGGCCGACCGCTGCTGGGTGAGGGCGCTCCGCGGATCGAGCGCGCGGTTCACGACGGAGCACACGGCGCGACCGGCCCGCTCGCGGTCGGCGCCACGAAGCGTCCGGACCGTCGTCGTCGTCCGGCGGTCGAGCTCGCGAAGCAGGGAGCGGACCTTCTTCTCGTCCAGGCCGACCGTCCCGTCGGCCGCGATGCGCGTCCCGAGGAACGGCACGCCCGACGTGCCCTGTGCCTCCGGCCACTGCTCCGACGGACGTCCGGCGGGCGTGAGAAACAGCGTGCGCCGCTTCTTCTCGTTCACGGTGAGCGACAGCGCGCTCAATTCGAGGTCGCTCACACGCGCGGCCTCACGCGTGACGGCCGGATCCGGGTGCGCGAAGAGGAAGTCGTCGCCGTACCGGGCGTAGAACCCGCCCGGAATCGCCTCGAGCGCCCGGTCCATCTCGCCCAGGTAGACGTTGGCGACGATCGAGGCGATCGGCTGCCCCATCGGCAGGCCTCTGACGCGGCAGGCGACGCCGCCTCCCGGCATCCGCATCTCCACGCGGACGACCTGCTCGACCAGGGACGGTAGCGGGGCCCCGAACGCGGCCTCGAGCATCGGCCAGAGCAGGGAATCCCCGCCGATGGGGATCGAGTCGGTGTAGGAGTCGACGTCGCGCCGAAGCACGTAGGTGCCGCGCGCCCGGGGGTCGTGGTGCTTTCGGCGCTCCCCGCGAATGTACGCGGCGAGCTCGCTGATCGGCGTCAGCCACGAGAGGCCCTTCCGGTACGAGAAGACGCGAGGCGACAGCTCGGGCTCCATCGCCTCCTGGACGACGTCCGCGACCACGCCGTGCACGATCAGATCGGTGATCCGGCACGCGAACACCTCGCGCATCTTGTGGCGGGCCCGGATCGTCCGCAGCTCGCCGGGCTCTAGCTCGTAACGACCCGCGGCCACCTCGCGCGCCAGCAGGCGCGCGACCTTGCCGCGGTGCATCACGATCGACGCGAGCGAGACCTCGCTCTGCCGCATCTCGTAGAGGCGGCTCGTGAGGAGGTAGCGCTGGTGGAGACGCTCGATCTGGCGCTCGTACCGGCGTCTGTCTGCGAGGCGGGCGTGGATGTCCACTGCGCTTTGAGAAGCTAGCGCAGCTGGAGCGGCGCTCCTAGTAGTGCCGGATCAGGAAGCGCGAACGAGGGCCGGGCGAGTGGTCTGTTTCTTGATTGAGGAAAGACCGAGATCTAGGAGCAAACGCAATCTCACTCGATACACGGTTCTCGAATCGGGCGGGGCAAGACCGCAGTCTCTGTTCCCGCCAGGTACAGCGCTGCACGTGCGTGCAGGAGTCGCCCGGCCCTCGTGTCTGTTCGCGCCATGCTCCCATGACGCTAGCACCGTGTCTTTGCTTCCGCTACCGGTCGACGTCCGGCACGCGAACGTCGTCGAAGCCGAAGCCGGCGGGTACCGCCTACGCGCCCGTCAGCCGCGGGTCAGTGCAGTGAGGCGCCTCTCAAGCCTGAGCGACTCGAGCCGCTCGCGGATGGCCTCCCG
>JBOHAW010000115.1:0-3301 GCA_050697975.1 Gaiellaceae bacterium | reverse complement strand
CCGCCAGCCTGACGTTCGACGCGTTGCGGTCGATGCGCTCCGACGCGCACGCGGCGGCCGGCCACGCGATCGCGGCGGCCAGGGCGAGCGGGAGTGCGAGCAGACGGTGCGGCACGGGGACCTTCGGCGACGGACAAGGTACCCATCGGCCGAGGATTCACGCCTCTAAAGGGCTGCGAGGAGGCGTCAGAGCGGCCAGTCCTGCTACGGGAACCGGGACGTTCCCGGATCGAGGTCCAGGCTGCCGCCGTTGTAGCAGCCGGGCGACACGACGTACTCGGAGCTCGCTCCTCGGCGCAGCGCGTTCTCTGCGAGTTGCTGTCGCATCATCTGTCGCGCCGACTGCTCGGACAGTCCGAGCCGCTGCCCGAGCTCGACGCCCGATTGCAATGCGTAGCACTCGGTCGTTCCCTCGTCGCGCACGCCGCGCAGGTGCCAGGCCTCGTGCGCGAGAACGGCGAGCGAGCGAGCGGTCTGGCTGAACGTCACTTCTCCCTTGAAGGCGAGCCGGTAGAGGTGATAGCAGCGCTCCGGCGTGAGATAGGCAAGTCGGCCCCCGATGGCAGCGACCCCGTCGGCGTGCTGAACCGCACCGACGAAGTCTCCGGCGTCGTCACAGCGGATCGTGACCGGGTGTCCCACGAGCCGCGAGGCCTCCGCGGAGAAGCGGCTGCCCGCCTCGGCTCGAGTGTCCGCGTCGAGCCCGTCCCAGCCGCCGCGGGTCTCGGCGGCCCAGACGATCGCGGCGAGCGCCCCGATCAGGCCGAGCCCGACGAGGAACTGACGGACGGGCCGGCGGCGTCGGTCGGACACGAATCCGGTCGGTGCACGCGCATCCCGTTCGGCCTCCTCGCGGGCCGCGGCGATCAGCGCGTCGACGTCAGGGTCGGCTTCGCCCGAGTACGGAATCCAGAACTCTTCGTCGCCCCGGCGGACGAGGAGCAGTTCCTCGGAATCGTCCAGGTAGCCGTACCGCTCGCGATCGACGAGCTGGGGCATGCGGTCCCGGCGGCGCGCCCCTGCGGACGCCGGGCGTCCCGCCGTGACGAAGAAGTGCAGCTCCAGGCCGAGCGCGATCAGGAAGGGAAGCCAGACCGGCACCGTCGACCGGAGCGCGTACGGGCCGAAGAACCATGCCAGCACGAACACGACCAGCCCGACGCGGAGCGCCGGGACGACGCTCCGAAGCCGATCAGGTCCTGCCTCCACACCTCGACGGTAGCGTCCGCGTCGACTCTCTCGGCGCGATTGCGGCTCTGTCGAGAGGCCTCGTATCCGTCCCCGGCCACGACATGGCCCGGACGGGAATAATCCGCCCCGATGTTCACGGTCGAGGAGCGCGACCGAGTTCGCGACCGCGTGCTGGAGATGGCGTCGTCTGACCCGCGCGTGGTAGCGGGGGCTGTCCTTGGCTCGCTTGCACATGACGAAGGAGATCGCTGGTCGGACCTCGATCTCATGTTCGCTGTCGCGGACGGCGTGCCTGTGACTGAGGTGCTGGAGGCTTGGAGCCGGAGGATTGCTCGTGAGTTCGACGCGGTCCAATTGTTCGACCTTCCGAGCGGGTCGATTATCTACCGCGTGTTCCTGCTTCCCGGCTGCCTGCAGTTCGATCTCTCGTTCACGGCAGCGTCCGAATTCGGCGCGGGCGGGCCAAAGTTCAGGCTGCTCTTTGGGAACGCCGTCGAAAAGCCTTACGCTTCACTGCCTCCGGCCGACGAACTGTTCGGGTACGCGGTCCACCACGCGCTACGTGCACGGTTCTGCATCGAGCGAGGTCGGTGTTGGCAGGCGGAGTATTGGATCAGCGCGTTGCGCGATCACGCACTCGCCCTCGCCTGTCGCCGCCGTGGGCTCGAGGGCCAGTACGGCAGAGGTTTCGACAAACTGCCCGCAGAGGTCCTGCATACGACGCGCTCGTGCGATCGCTGGAGCAAGACGAACTCCGTCGTGCGCTACGGAGCGCGATTGCCGGGCTGCTACGTGAATCGGCTGAGGCCCGAGACATGGCTCAGAAGGTCGAAGGTCAACTGCGCGAACTAGCGCTGGAGCGGGTCAACGCGCGGCTGAGCAGCGGCGGGGGTGGGATTTGAACCCACGGGACGCTTGCGCGCCCAACGGTTTTCAAGACCGCCCCGTTCGACCGCTCCGGCACCCCGCCGGGGCCCGAGTCTAGCCTCGCTGCAGGGAAGGCCCGGCCCCGCGTCAGGCCACGATGTACGAAGCCGCCGCCAGCATCAGCGCTGCGCCTCCGGCCATGGCGATCTGTGTGCGCCGGTCGGCGAGCGTCTGCACGGCCCGTCGCGGCACCGCGCGGTACGGCAGGGCGGCAACCGCGAGCAGCATGATCGCCACGCCGAGCCACATGAACAGGAACAGCCGGATCCAGCCCAGCGCGCCCTCGGTGAGGACGGACTCGGCGCCGAGCACGCGTCCGACCCGTGTCGGGAGGCTCTCGCGGGCCTCACCGGTCGGCGTGGCGCTCGCGGCGGCGTCCCCGCTGCCGCCCGTCGCCGAAGTCGTCTCCTCGTCGCTCGAGCTGCCGGCGCTGGCCAGGCCGGCGACGCCTTGGAAGAACGACGCGGGCCGCCCCACGGCTGCATCGCCGCCCGGGGCCGCCTCGACAGTGCAGACGTTCGCGAGCCGTGCCTGCCGCAGCTCCCCGGCCGTGGGTCGCTTGTCCGGTGAGATCACGATCGTCCGGCGGAAGACCACGCGGCCGCCGGCTGTCCGGCCGATCAGGCTGTAGGTCCCGGGCGGAAGGGCGCGCTTGCCGATGCGGCCCGTGAAGCGATAGCGGTTGGGCCCCGCGCGTCCGGCGATCCGGAAGGTTCCCGCCTTTCCGCAGCGGGGCGCCAGCTGCACCACCGTGAAGGTCACGCGCGAGCGCGCGGAGAGCCGGAACGTGAGCGTGATGCCCGCGCGTTTCGAGGCGCCGGCGCGAAGCCAGGTTCTGGAGACGTGGCCGCGCGAGAGGGGAGGGCCGCCCATCGAGGCGCTCGACGCCAGAGCTCCCTGCGATCCGCCCGTTGCGGTTGGAGCGCCTGGCGACGAGCCCGGCAATCGGTCCGACGACGAACCCGGTGACGAGCCCGAGGACGAGCCCGAGGACGAGCCCGAGGTCGAGCCCGAGGTCGAGCCCGAGGACGTGCCCGAAGCGGTCGAGCCGGACGAGGAGGACGAGGAGGTCGCCGTGCCCAGGACCGTGGACGTGACCGTGGACGTCGACGGAACGCTTGGAGCCGGCGGCGGAGAGGCTGGCGGCGGCGGAGGCGGCGGCGGAAGCAGCGGCGGAGGTGGC
>JBOHAW010000114.1:0-4861 GCA_050697975.1 Gaiellaceae bacterium | reverse complement strand
GCTCTTCATCGCGTCCCCGGTGCTGGCGGCGTTCACGGCGATCGCGGCGTTCGCGGTGATTCCCTTCGGAGCCGGCTGGACGATCTACGGTCACGACGTCGAGGGTCAGATCGCCAACCTGTCGATCGGGCTGATCCTCATCTTCGCCCTCGGCTCGATCGGGATCTACGGCTTCATCGTCGGAGGCTGGGCGTCGGACTCGAAGTACTCGCTTCTCGGCTCGATGCGCACGTGCGCCCAGCTCGTGTCCTACGAGGTCTCGCTCGCGCTCTCAGTGCTCGGCGTCGTGATCATGGGCCAGTCGCTCTCGCTGCCCGAGATCGTCGCCAAGCAGGACGCGACGCTGTGGTTCGTCGTCCCGCAGATCGTCGGCCTCGCGGTCTTCCTGATCGCGGGCACCGCCGAGACGAGCCGGGCGCCCTTCGACCTGCCCGAGGCCGACACCGAGATCGTCGCCGGCTACCACACGGAGTTCGGCGGGATGCGCTGGGGCCTCTTCTCGATGGCCGAGTACATCAACATGATCACGCTCTCGGCGCTCGCGGTGACGCTCTACCTCGGCGGCTGGCACTTCCCGGTGCTGGACGGGCTCGGCCCGCTCTGGTTCGCGCTCAAGGTGTTCGTGATCGTCTCGGTCTTCATCTGGCTGAAGGCGACCCTGCCCCGGCTGCGCTACGACCAGCTGATGCGCTTCGGCTGGAAGATCCTGCTCCCCGTCGCGACGATCAACGCGGTCGTGACCGCCCTCCTGGTGGTGTGGATTTGATGGCGGCCCCCTCCCGCGCGTCTCGCACTCGCTGGGGCGCTGCAACGCGCGGCCTCGCCGCGTCCTCAGTCGCGCCCGTAGCCTCCGGCTACGAACGCTCCCTGCGTCCTTGCGAGTCCGGCGTTTCGCGGCCAGCGAGCACGATCCGCACGGGAGGTGACCGTGACTAACCCTGCGCTCGGATCGCTGAAGGGCTTCGGCGTCACCTTCAAGCAGATCTTCAAGAAGCCGATCACGCAGCAGTACCCCGAGTACAAGCGGCCCGTCTATCCCCGCTTCCGCGGGCGCCACCGACTCTGGCGCCACGAGAACGGGCTGGAGAAGTGCGTCGGCTGCTCGCTCTGCGCCGCTGCGTGCCCGGCCGACTGCATCCGCGTCGTCGCCGCCGAGAACACGGCCGAGAACCGCGTCTCCGCGGGCGAGCGCTACGCGCGCATCTACGAGATCAACCTCAGCCGCTGCATCTTCTGCGGCTACTGCGAGCTGGCGTGCCCGTTCGACGCGATCACGCTCGGGAACGAGTACGAGATCTCGGAGTACTCGCGCGACGACCTGATCTACACGAAGGACATGCTGCTCGCCGAGCCGGTGAAGAAGATCCCGGTCGCCGACCCCGACCTCTACGACACGCCCATCCCCTACTACAGGACGTCCTCGTAGTGGCCGGCTTCCTCGTCTGGGTCGTCTGGATCGCGGCCGCGCTCGCCTGCCTCGGCTCGGGCGTGGCTGTCGTCAGCTTCCAGAATCCCTTCTTCTCGGCGATCGCCCTGATCGGCAACCTCGGAGCGCTCGCGGTGCTCTACCTGCTCCTGTCGGCCGAGTTCGTCGCGGCGGCGCAGGTGATGGTCTACGCGGGCGCCGTGATGGTGATGTTCCTGTTCGTGATCGCCTACCTGGGCGGCCAGGCCGACGCGCCGTGGGCGGGCGGCCCGACCTGGCAATCGGTCGCCTCGGTCGTCGCGGCGGGATTCCTGCTGCTCGAGATCATCATGGTGATCGGGCTCAAGGCGGGCGGGCGGCTCTCGGACGAGGCGCAGATCCGCGAGGGGTTCGGCAGTCCCGCCGGGATCGGGCGGCTCTTCCTCACCGACCACCTGCTCGCGTTCGAGATCACGTCGATCGTGCTGCTCGTGGCCGCGGTCGGCGGCGTCATCCTCGGCCACCACTCGCGTCAGCCCGAGGAGAGGACGCAGTGAGGGGCCCGGACGTCACCTGGTACCTCGCGATCGCCGGGACGCTGTTCGCGACCGGCGCGCTCGGCGTGCTCCTCCGCCGCAGCCCGCTGATCGTCCTGCTCTCGCTCGAGATCATGCTCAACGGCGGGAATCTGGCCCTGATCGCGTTCGCGCGCGCGGAGGGGCAGGCCGACGGGCAGGTCTTCGCGCTCGCGGTGATGGCCGTCGCCGCGTCCGAGGTCGTCGTCGGCCTCGGGCTGATCGTGGCGATGGCGCGCAGGCGACTCGACCTCGACGTCGACAAGCTGACCACGCTCCGTGGTTAGCGCCGCCTGGATCTGCCTCTTCGCGCCGCTCGCGGGGGCGCTCGCGATCACGCTCGCCGGGACGCGCATCTCGCGGCGCCTGGCGGGCTACCTCTCCACGGGCTCGTGCGCGGTCAGCGCGGTCGCCGCGGCAGTCGCCTTCTTCGCGATCACGAGCCGCGAGGGCGAGGAGCGCGAGGTGACCTCGACCGCCTGGACGTGGCTCTCGGCCGGAGACCTCGACATCGGGCTCTCGATCCTCGTCGACCCCCTCGCCATCTTCATGATGCTCGTCGTCGCCGGGGTCGGATCGCTGATCGTCGCCTACTCGATCGGCTACATGGACGGCGAGGACGAGGAGCGCCGCTACTTCGCCTACATGGCGCTGTTCGTCTTCTCGATGCTCCTGCTCGTCCAGGCCGGCAACTTTCTCGTCCTGCTCGCCGGCTGGGGCCTGGTCGGCCTCTCCTCGTATCTGCTGATCGGCTTCCACCACGAGCGGCCGAGCGCGGTCGCGGCAGCCAAGAAGGCATTCGTCATGAACGCCTTCGGCGACGCGACGATGGCGCTCGCGCTCTTCCTGCTCATCTACGAGACGGGGACGCTCGACTTCGCGACCAACTTCGAGCGCGCGGGCGAGCTCTCCGGGACCGTGGCCACCCTGGTGGCACTCGGCCTGCTCGGCGGCGCAGTGGCGAAGTCGGCGCAGATCCCGCTCCACACCTGGCTCCCTGACGCGATGGAGGGGCCGACGCCGGTCAGCGCCCTCATCCACGCGGCGACCATGGTCACGGCCGGCGTCTACCTGATCGTGCGCACGCACGCGGTCTTCGAGGCGGCGGAGTTCGTGCAGGACCTCGCAGCAGGGATCGGCGCGCTGACGCTGCTCGTGGCCGGCCTGATCGCGCTCGTCCAGGTCGACATCAAGCGCGTGATCGCCTACTCGACGATGTCGCAGATCGGCTACATGTTCCTGGCCGCGGGACTCGGGGCGTACGCGAACAGCATGTTCCACCTGATGACGCACGCCTTCTTCAAGGCGCTGCTCTTCCTCGCGGCCGGGATCGTCATCCACGCGCTCGTCGGGGAGCAGGACATCCGGAAGATGGGCGGGCTCAAGGAGCTGATGCCGCGCACGTGGATCGCGATGCTGATCGGCGGGCTCGCGCTCGCCGGGATGCCGCCGCTCTCGGGCTTCTTCTCCAAGGACTCGATCCTCGCGTCGGCGCTCGCCACCGGCGACCCCTACGGCTATCTGCTGTTCGCGGCCGGGATGCTCGGCGCGCTCCTGACCGGGATCTACACGTTCCGCATGCTCTTCATCGTCTTCCTCGGCGAGCCGTCGCCGTTCGTCCGCGAGCACCACCACACCCATCACGGCAAGGAAGGCCCGTTTTCGATGACGTCCACCGTCGCCGTGCTGGCCGTGCTCGCCCTGATCGGCGGAGCCGTCCAGATTGCGGGCGTGTGGCACCCGCTCGCCGACTTCCTGCACGAGTCGGCCGAGCCGCTCGTCGAGCCTTCGGTGGCGCAGGACCTCGTCACGAGCGCGATCGCGGTCGCCCTGGGGCTCGCCGGAATCGGCGTCGCCTGGCTCCTGTACGGCGCGCGCACGCGGCGGCCGGTGCCCCGCCGCGCGGCCGTGCAGCGGACGCTCGAGCACAAGCTCTACTTCGACGAGGCGTACGACCTCGTCTTCTACCGGCCGGCGGCGGCGCTCGCGGGCGCCTGGGCGCGGTGGATCGAGGGCCCGCTGATCGGCGGCTCGATCGCGGGCCTCGCCGGCGGGACGCGTGAGCTGGGACGAGGCGTCGGCCAGGCCCAGACCGGGTTCCTGCGCACCTACGCCCTCGCCATCGCCGGCGGCCTCGCCGTCCTGGCCCTCGTCTTCGTCTCCGTCCGCTGATGACGACCGCGCTGATCCTCGTCCCTCTCGCCGGCGCGCTCCTCGTCTGGCTGCTCCCGCTCTCGCGCTACGCGGCGGGGTCGCTCGCGCTGCTCGTCAGCCTCCTCGAGGTCGGGCTCTGGATCAACGTCCTCGCCGGCTTCGACTTCGGGGCCGGGCTTCAGGAGGAGCAGCAGGCGAGCTGGTTCAGCGACCTGAACGTCTCGTACCACGTCGGCCTCTACGGCTTCTCGCTCTGGCTCGTGGGGCTGACCGTCGTCGTGATGGCGGCGGCGATCGGCTACGCCTTCTGGGTCGGGCGGGAGCGCGCGCGCGCGTACTTCGGGCTGATGCTCTTCCTGACCGGCGCGGTCGTCGGCGTGTTCGGCGCGCAGGATCTGCTCCTCTTCTACGCCTGCTTCGAGGCGATGCTGATCCCGCTGTACGTGCTCGTCGGCGTGTGGGGCGGAGCCGGACGGCTCGGCGCCACGCTGAAGTTCGTGATCTACACGATGGCGGGCTCGCTCCTGATGCTCGCCTCGATCGTCGTCTTCGGCCTCTCGCAGGGCACGTTCGACCTCGTCGACTCGGGCACGAGCGGCAGCGCCTGGGTCTTTCTCGGCTTCGTCGTCGCCTTCGCGGTCAAGGCGCCGCTGTTCCCGCTCCACGGCTGGCTCCCCGACGCCTACCGCGAGGCGCCCCCCGAGGTGTCCGCGGTGCTGTCCGGAAT
>JBOHAW010000113.1:0-3288 GCA_050697975.1 Gaiellaceae bacterium | reverse complement strand
ACAGCGTCTACCTCCAGTCGCTCGCCGAGCTCGGGCCGCTCGGGCTCCTCCTCGTCGTAACCGCGCTCGGACTTCCGCTCGTCCGCCTGCGAAGGCGCTGGGACGACCCGCTCGTGCCGGCGGCGACGGCAGCGTACGTCGCGTTCGTCCTACACGCGGGGATCGACTGGGACTGGGAGATGCCCGCTGTAGGGCTCGCCGGGATCTTCTGCGGCGCAGCCCTGCTCGTCGCGACGCGCGGGCAGCCGCGGCAGGAGATGCCCATCTGGACGCGGGCCGCGCTGATCTCCCTCGTGCTCGGGCTGACCGTCGTGGCCCTCGTGAGATTCGGCACCGGACCTCGCACGCCATTCGGGCCTTGAACATCTCCGTCTCGTGATCTATATTCGATCGGGGGGAGACAGGGGAACTGCGGCACTTGACTGATCGGCCAAGGTATCTGCGTTACCGTCGAATCGCGGCGAGCCTGCTCATCGTGGCTGCGGCCGGTACGCTGTCGAGCCTCACGCTCGGCCGGTCGATGTGGGGCGCGGCAGCCTCTGCGGCCTACTACGCGTACTGCCCGAACGGGTCGGCGTCGGCCGTCTACTACGCGTACTGTCCGCCGGCGATCACGACGCTGACGACCAATCCGCAGCCGGTTGTGGGCCCGACGGGCAGCGAGTTCCGGGACGAGGCCACGCTCAGCGGCGGCAGCGACCCTGCGGGCACGATCACCTTCCGCTTCTACGGCCCCGACGATCCTCTGTGCCAGAACCCGCCCGCCTTCACCTCGGTGGTAGTCGTCGACCACGGCAACGGCACCTACACCTCCGGCGGCTTCACGCCGTCGCACTCGCAGTTCGGCAGCTACGAGTGGACGGCCCACTACTCGGGCGACGGCGACAACGCCCCATCCTCCTCCCCCTGTGGGCTGGAGCCGGTCGTCGTCACCCGCATCCCGGCGCACTTCAAGGCCTACGAAGTCGACCAGGCGACGCCGCTTCACGCGGACGAGCTGGTGCTGTTGACGGATCAGTTCGGCACCGAGCAGGTGCACGTCGCGGGCGCGAGGCTCCTGCTGACGCCGGTCGAGAAGCGGCGCCAGAACCGGCCCGTCGAGCCGATCCTGCGGGCGGACGAGCACCAGACGTGCTATGTGGTCACCGGTGGCGTGAACCAGAACCGGACGGTGCGGGTGTCGAACCAGTTCGTCACGGGGGCGACGCTGCGAGTCGACGGCCCCACCCGGCTCTGCGCGCCGGCCTCGAAGAGCTTGACCGGGCCGCCGACGGCGTCCCCGGTCGATACCCAGCACTACAAGTGCTACAGCGTCTTCGAGACTTCGCAGCGCCCGGAAGAGATCGTGGACCTCGTGGACCAGTTCGGGCTCCAGCGGTTCGGCGTCAAGGCGGCGACGTTGCTGTGCAACCCCGTCACGAAGCAGCGCCTGAACAGGCCGGCCGAGCCGGCTCCGCGGCCGGACGAGCACCTCGTCTGCTACACCCTGAGGAAGCTGCAGCTGTTCTCGCCGCGTCGCGTGTTCACGCTCGACCAGTTCATCTCGCAGCGCGTGAGGGTCAAGAACCCGCTGCTGCTGTGCGTGCCGTCCGAGAAGTTGCCGTAGGGCACGCGAACCTCGGCCGGCGGGGCCCAGCCACGTCGTTGAGCTCGGTCGAGGGCTAGCCCCGGACCGCACGGTTGAGACCTGACCGTCCTCCGCGCGAGTGTCCTTGCCGGGGATCTGTCCGCGCGAGCAGACGCCGAAAGAGACGGCGAGCGTCTCGCCGAGCGCTGTGGTGAGGGCGACGTCCCTTCGGCGAGCGCGACTAGGGTTTCGTACGTGCGAGCGGAGGATGTCCCGCTCGCCGTGGAAAGTCGACGGCGGTCCTGTGATGGTCAGGCGGCTTCGATCATAGGCGCCTCCTCGCTCGGGTTGAGTTCGTGTTCGATCGCGTCGAGTAGCTTGGGCAGGTCGCGGTAGCCGACGAGACGGCGAAACTGCCGCTCGGCCTCGAGCAGGCCGGCGGCGGTCCAGCGCAGCGCCATTTCGCCGGAGCGCCAGCGCTTGACGTTGCGCTGGGTGGCGCGGACGATCTCGATCATCGACTCGACCGGATTCGTGGAGGCGAGCACGGCCTTGAGCGGGCCGGTGACGCCGAGCCGGGTGAGCGTGAGCGTCTCCGGGAGGCCCTCGCGCAGCGAGGCCGCCGCGCCGGGATGGCTCCTCTCGAGCTGGCGGGCGAGCGCCTCGAGCGAGGCGAGCGCGTGGTCGTGATCGGGCTCGGCCCAGGCCGCGCGCAGCTTGCGCCGCACCCATGGACGCTCGCGCTCGGGCAGGTGACTTTCGACGTTTCGCTCCTTGTGGCGGACGCAACGCTGGACGGGCGTGTCGGCGCCGAGGACGTCGCGGACGGCCTTCCTGAGCGCCTTGGCGCCGTCGAGCACGACGAGCACGCCGCCGCTCGTGTCGAGGCCGCGCTCGACGAGGTCGGAGAGCAGGGCGGTCGCCACGGTCGCGTTCTCGGTCGAGCCCTCCCAGAGCCCGAGCGGGAGCTTCGTTCCGTCGCTGGTGATCCCGAGCGCGACGACGTTCGTGCGTCCCTGCAGCTCGATCCCGTCCAGCATCAGCACCGCGAGCACGTGCCCGTCCAGACGGCGGCTCATCAGCTCGCCGAGCGCTTGGCGGGTGCGCTCGCTGAAGCGCCGCGAGAGCGCCGAGCGCGAGACCGAGCGGGCCTTGAGCTCGACCTCCGCGCCGACCGGCTCCTGCGTGCGCGGGTAGCGCCGGCAGGAGACGCCGGCGAGCATCCGCTCGAGCACGACCCGGTCGAGCGGGTCGCGATCGGCGAAGTGGCGGTAGGTGGCGAGCTCCACCTCGCCGGAGCCGTTCTTCCCGCGTACACGCGGACGCTCGACCGCGACGACGCGCCCGCCGAGGACAACCTCGCCCGGCTCGTGGCCGTGACGGTAGGCCACGCGTGCCGCGTCGGGCTTGCTGCGCGGGCCGACGACGTCGACGACCTCCTCTTCCATCAGCTCGCTCAGGACGCCGAGGCCGACGCCGACCGAGAGCGCGAGCAGCCCCTCCTGCGCCGCCCCGACCAGCTCGCCGAGCGCCGCCCGCACCCGCTCCGGTAGCTCCTGCCGCTGAGCCTCCCCGGCGGTGACGACCTCGACAGGTTGTAGCTTCCTTCCCACGGTGGTCCTCCTCTCGATCTTCTGACGGATCGCCCCGAACGCTCGCAAGCCGAGCGGACGGGGCAGGAGGACCGCCGTCTCAGTTTCTACGGGCTACGGGACAACCTC
>JBOHAW010000112.1:0-12884 GCA_050697975.1 Gaiellaceae bacterium | reverse complement strand
GTATGCGTCCTCCGCTTCGGGGAGCCGGCCGAGCCGGCGGAGCAGGTCGGCCCGCGCCGAGTGGTAGTGCCGGTAGCCGTCGAGGCCTTCGATCTCCTCGACCAACTCCAGACCCGCCTCGGGCCCGAGCGCCATCGCCACCGCCGCCGCACGGTTGAGCTCGACGACCGGTGTCGGGACGAGCGCCGCAAGCGCGCCGTACAGCCCCACGATCTGCGCCCAGTCGGTCGCCTCCGCGGTCTCGGCCTGAGCGTGCACGGACGCGATCGCGGCCTGGAGCGCGTACGGCCCGGGCCGGGAGCGGATCGCCCGCGGGACGAGTCGCAGCCCTTCGTCGATCTCGGCGCGGTCCCACAGCGACCGGTCCTGCTCCTCGAGCAGGACGAGCTCGCCGCCGGCGTCCACGCGTGCCTCGCGGCGGGAGTCCTGCAGGAGCATCAGCGCGAGCAGTCCCACCGCCTCGGCTTCGTCGGGCATCAGGCTCGCGAGCAGGCGGCCGAGCCGGATCGCCTCGTCGCAGAGCTCGTGCCGGACCGGAGGGCCGTAGCCCGCGTTGAAGATCAGGTAGACCACGGCGAGCACGACGGGCAGGCGGTCCGGGAGGAGGTGATCGGGCGGGACGCGGAAGGGGATCCCCGCCGCCCTGATCTTGTGCTTGGCCCGCACGAGCCGCTGGGCCATCGTCGGCTCGGGCACGAGGAAGGCTCGCGCGATCTCGGGCGTGGTCAGGCCCCCGAGGGTGCGCAGCGTGAGCGCGACCTGTCCCTCGACGGCGAGGGCAGGATGGCAGCAGGTGAAGATCAGGCTCAGCCGCTCGTCCGGAATCGAGCTCATCTCGTCCTCCTCGGGTGCCGCGGGCGGGAGTGCCTCGAGGCGCTCCAGGAGCCGCGTCTTTCGCGTCAGCGCCCGCTCACGCCGGATGCGATCGATCGCGCGGTTGCGTGCCGTCGTGACGACCCAGCCCACCGCGTTCGCCGGAACTCCTTCGGCCGGCCAGCGCTCGAGCGCCGTTGCGAGCGCATCCTGGAGCGCGTCCTCGGCGAGGTCGAAGTCGCCGAGGACGCTGATCAGGATCGCCAGGATGCGGCCCGGCTCCTCGCGGGCGAGGCGCGCGACGGCCTCTGCTGCGGACTCCGCTATGCGGGTACCTCCGAGTAGACCATGACCGGGCGCACCTCGATCGAGCCCTTGTGGGCCGAGGGAATCTTCGCCGCCCACTCGATCGCCTCGTCGATCGACTCGGCTTCGACCAGGTAGTAGCCGCCGAGCTGCTCCTTCGTCTCGGCGAACGGCCCGTCGGTGACGAGCTGCTCACCCTCGCGGACGCGCACCGTGGTCGCGGTCGAGGTCGGCTCGAGCGCGTCGCCGGCGACGAAGGCGCCCTTGTCGCGGAGCGCCTGCGTGTAGGCGCCGTACGCGCCCATGATCTCCTGGGACTCCTCGTCGCTCAGCTGCCCCCACTTGGTCTCGTCGTCGTAGATCAGAAGCATGTACTGCATCCCTCGCTCTCCCTTCGCTAGGTGTCGAGCGTAAGACGAACGGGCCTGGCCGAAATCGACACGGTCAGGCTGGACCCTCGCCCGAGTCGAGCAATCGGCGCAGCAGGGTCAGGGCGCCGGCCTTGTCGAGCATCTCGTTGAGGTTGCCGCACTTCGGCGACTGCACGCAGCTCGGGCAGCCGTCCGGACAGGGGCAGCCGTCGAGCAGGCGCGCCGTGTCCTCGACCCAGCCCTCGAAGACGTCGAAGCCGCGCTCGGCGATGCCGACGCCGCCGGGGTGGCCGTCGTAGACGAACACGGTCGGGCGCCCGGTCTGGAAGTGGACGTTGGTCGAGAGGCCGCCGATGTCCCAGCGGTCGCACATCGCCCAGAGGGGCAGCAGCGCGATCATCGCGTGCTCGGCCGCGTGCAGCGTCCCGAGCAGGCGCGGCATCTCGGTGAGCCCCTCGAGCTGGTCCTGCTCGGGCAGGTACCAGACCGCCTCGGTGTCGAACGTGGTCTCGGGCATGTCCAGCGGCGTCGTGTCGATCGTGGCGCCGTCCCGGATCGCCTTCCGCTGGTACGCCACCACCTGCTCGGTGACCGAGACGGCTCCGAAGGCGAGCTCGAGGCCGAGCCGGCGCTCCGAACGGCGGGCCTCGACGATCTCGGTCGCCGTCTCCTTCTTCGTCTGCGTGTACCAGTCGCCCGCGAACGGGTCGACGAGCGCCGTCCGCGACTCGAACGCGAGCTCGCGCACGAGGTAGGGCTCGCCGAGGTGGAGGTAGACCGCGCCCTCGTGGACGGTCGAGTACGCGCGCTCGCGCTCGACGAGGCCGAGCAGCGAGCCGGTCTGGGCGTCGACGACGGTGAACGCATCCGGGCTCGTCGATCGCAGCGGCACCCGCGCCGCCGGGTAGTCGCGGCCGGCCCAGACGAAGCCGGCGGGGGTTCGCTTCAGGTCGGGGAGGAGGGGAGCGCGCTCGAGCGCGGCGTCCCCGAGCGTCGCGCGGTCGGCGTCGTTGAGAGGGGCCTCGTAGGCGGCCGCCAGCACGTGCCCGTCGAGCACGCGCGGGTTCGCGCCGTCGAGGATGGCCGCCTCGACGCGGCGCGAGAGCAACGCCTCGGGCTCGCGCATGAAGTACTGGTCGAGCGCGTCCTCGCTCGCGACGAGCACGGCCAGCCCGTGGCCGCGCCGACCGGCCCGTCCCCACTGCTGGCGCAGCGAGGCGACCGTGCCCGGGAAGCCGACCGAGATGGCGCAGTCGAGCAGGCCGATGTCGATCCCGAGCTCGAGCGCGTTCGTCGCGCTCACGCCGAGCAGCTCGCCGCGCACGAGCCGCTGCTCGATCTCCCGGCGCTGGGCCGGGGTGTAGCCGGCGCGGTAGGGCGAGAGGGCAGAATCGTCGCGGAGCCTCTGTGCGGCGAAGCGGTGGATCAGCTCGGCCGCCTTGCGGCTCTTGGCGAAGCAGATCGTCTTCAGGCCGCGCTCGACGAGTCCGGCCAGCAAGCGGGAGGCCTCGCCGAGCGCGCTCGCGCGCAGGCCGAGCTCGTCGTCGACGAGCGGCGGGTTCCAGAGCGCGATCGTCCGCTCGGCGCGCGGCGCCGCGTCGTCCGAGACGACCACGGCCTCGACGCCGAGCAGCGAGCGGGCGAGCTCGCCGGGATTCGCGATCGTGGCCGACGCGAGCAGGAACTGGGGCTCCGCGCCGTAGACTGCCGCCAGGCGCCGCAGCCGCCGGAGGACGTTCGCCACGTGCGAGCCGAAGACGCCGCGGTAGACGTGCGCCTCGTCCACGACGACGTAGCGGAGGTTCGCGAGCACGTCGCCCCAGCGGTCGTGGTGCGGCAGCACGCCGACGTGGAGCATGTCCGGGTTCGTCAGGATTACGTTCGCCCACTTGCGGATCTGCCAGCGCCGCTCGCTCTCGGTGTCGCCGTCGTAGATGGCGGCGCGGAGGCGGGGCAGCCCGAACCCCTGCAGCGTCCGCGCCTGATCCTGGGCGAGCGCCTTGGTCGGGTAGAGGTAGAGCGCGCGCAGCTTCGGCTCGCGGGCGAGCGCGTCGAGCACCGGGAGGTTGAAGGCGAGCGTCTTCCCGCTCGCCGTCCCAGTGGTGACGATCACGTGCTCTCCGCGCGCCGCCGCCTCCCACGCCTCCGCCTGGTGTGCGTAGAGCGACGTGAGGCCCTGCGCGACGAGCGCGGACTGCACGGCCGGGTCGAGCCCGGCGGGGAAGGGCTCCGCGCGCGCCTCACGCGGTGGCTCGGAGCCGAGGTACGCGAGCTCCTCGCCGCCGATCAGGTCCTCCCACGCAGCGACGGCCGCCGGGCTCACTTCGTCGCGACCACGGCGAGGAGGAAGGGATAGTCCTGGTCGCTCGGCTCCTCGACGTGTGCGAGCCGAAGGCCGCTGTCGAGAACCGAGTTGAGGAACTCCGCGAGGGTGCGGTGGTTCACGCCGGCGCGCCCGCGAACGCCGTCCCGGCCGAGCCGAAAGCCGGGAGCGTCGTGCCACCACTCCTCACGCCTGTAGCCCGGGTGCAGCAGGTGCGGTTTTCCGGTGCGACGCTCGACCGTGGGGCTGAGGAAGCACGGATGCGGACCGACGTACACCAGGCGCCCGCCGGGGCGCAGGACGCGCCCCGCCTCGCGGAACACCGCACCCGAGTCGTCGAAGTCCGTGTGCGTCCAGAGCGACGCGACGGCGTCGAACGCGTCATCGGGGAATGGCAAGTCGGCGGCGTCGGCCTGCACGAGGCGCTCGGCCAGCGAGCCGGCCCGCTCGTCGGCGATCCGGAGCATGTCGGCGGAGACGTCGACGCCGACGACGGTCCACCCGCGCTCCGCGAGCCGTGGGATCGCGATTCCGGTCCCGCACCCGAGGTCGAGGCAGAGCCCCGCGCTATCGCCGACCAGCCGGCAGAGAGCCTCGAGCCCCTCGCTGCTCGCGTCCACCGAGTGCATGAGCTCGTCGTACCACTCCGCGAGCCCGTCGTAGCGCGCGCGTCGGTCCACGACGCCGATGCTAGCCTCTGCTCACCGGGGTGCCCTGGCTGGGGCTGAGATCACACCCGTCGAACCTGATCCGGGTCATGCCGGCGAAGGGAGCGAAAAGCACTGTCCGTACCGCGTTGTCTGACGATCGCCGCGTCCGATTCGGGTGGGGGCGCCGGCATCCAGGCCGACCTGAAGGCGTTCGCCGCCGTCGGCTGCCATGGCATGAGCGCGCTCGTCGCGCTGACGGCGCAGAACACGGTCGGCGTCACGGCCGTCCACGAGCTGCCGCCGGAGTTCGTGCGCGCCCAGCTGGAGGCCGTCGTCGACGACATCGGCGTCGACGCGGCGAAGACGGGGATGCTCTTCTCACAGCCGCTGATCGAGACGGTCGCGGACTTCCTCCAGGAGCATCGCTTTCCACTCGTCGTCGACCCGGTCATGGTCTCCAGCACGGGGGCGAGGCTGCTGCTCGAGGATGCCGTGGAGACGCTCGTCGGCCGCCTCTTCCCGCTCGCCACCGTGGTCACGCCGAACCTGGACGAGGCGGTGGCGCTCGCCGGCTTCTCCGGCTCCCGGCGCGACCTCGCCGAGCGGCTCCACGAGCTCGGCGCCGCGGCGGCGCTCGTCACCGGCGGCCACGGCGACGAGCCGGTCGATCACCTCTTCGACGGCAGCGAGCACCTCGAGATCCCGGTCGAGCGCCACCCCGTCGCGGCCACGCACGGCGCCGGCTGCACCCACTCGGCCACCCTCGCGGCGCTGCTCGCCCGGGGGGAGACCCTCCCGGAGGCCGCTCGTGGCGCCGCCCGGGCGGCGTCGGAGGCGGTCCGCCACGGCCTTGCCGGCATCGGCGCCGGCGAGGGGCCCGTCGACGTCTTCGACCTCCAGAGAGCCCGATGACCGTCTCGGCCGGAACGAGCCTGCGCCTGCTGCGCGAGCGCAAGCCCCTCATCCACCAGATCACCAACTACGTCGTCATGAACGAGACCGCGAACGCGACGCTCGCGCTCGGTGCGCTGCCGGTGATGGCGCACGCGCGCGAGGAGGTCGAGGAGATGGTCGGCCTCGCGGGTGCGCTCGTGCTCAACATCGGCACGCTCTCGGAGCACTGGATCGAGGCGATGGTGCTGGCCGGGAAGGCGGCGGCCGTCAGGGGGATTCCCGTCGTGCTCGACCCGGTCGGCGCCGGTGCGACCAGGTACCGCACCGATACCGCCAGGCGGCTGCTGGCCGAGCTCGACGTGACCGTGCTGCGGGGCAACGCGGGCGAGGTCGCGACGCTCGCCGGGGTCGAGGCCGAGGTGCGGGGCGTCGAGTCGATCGGCGCCGCCGGCGAGCCCGCAGAGCTCGCGCGGCTGGCAGCGCGAACCTTCGGGCTCGTCGCGTCCGTGACCGGGCCCGTCGACCACGTCTCGGACGGCGATCGCGTGCTGGCGGTCGCCAACGGGCACGAGCTCCTCGCCGCCGTCAGCGGCACCGGCTGCATGTCGAGCGCCGTCACCGGGTGCTTCCTCGCCGCCAAGCCGGAGGCCGCCCTCGAGGCCGCCGCCGAGGCGCTCGTCGCGTTCGGCGTGGCCGGTGAGGACGCGGCCGCGGAAGCCAAGGGCCCGGGGAGCTTCCACGCCGGTCTGTACGACGCGCTGGCGGCCCTCGATCCGGACACGCTCGATGGTCGAGCGAAGGTTGGTTAGCCGAACCAGATGAAGCTGCACGCGATCGTCGCCGACCCGGGCACGGCGCAGCTGGCGCTGGAAGGCGGCGCGACCGTGATCCAGCTGCGGCTGAAGGACGTCTCGACGCGCGAGCGGGTCGAGCGCGGACGCCCGATCCGGGAGCTCTGCACCCAGAGCGGCGTCACCTTCGTCGTCAACGACGACGTCGAGGCCGCGATCGCGCTCGAGGCCGACGGCGTCCATCTGGGCCGTGACGACGAGGGCGCCGAGCAGGCGCTCGACGCTGGCCTTCTGCTCGGCCGGTCCGCGTCGAGCGTCGACGAGGCCGCCGCCGCCGCGGCCGGGCGCGCCGCCTACGTCGGCGCCGGGCCGGTGTGGGCGACCCCGTCGAAGAGCGACGCCGATCCGCCGATCGGCCTCGACGGCCTCGCCGGCATCTGCCTCGCGGTCTCGGTGCCCGTCGTCGCGATCGGAGGAGTGGACGCGACCAACGCAGCCGCGTGCATCGCAGCCGGCGCGTCCGGCGTCGCGGTCATCCGGGCGGCGACGGACGCGCGCGCAATCCGGGCGGCGATCGATGCGGCTGGCTGAGCTCGGCGAGTTCGGCCTCCTCGCGGAGCTCGAGCGGCGCGGGCTCGTCTCCGGCATCGAGCACGACGCGGCGACGCTTGCCGGAGGTCTCGTCGTCACGCAGGACGCGCTCGTCGAGGGCGTGCACTTCCGCCTCGACTGGATCTCCTGGCGCGACCTGGGCTTCCGTGCCGCCGCCGTCAACCTCAGCGATCTGGCCGCCTCGGGAGCGAGTCCGGAAGGGCTGATCGTCTCGCTCGGGATGCCGGGGGAGACGGAGGCCGGCCACGTGGTCGAGCTCTACGAAGGCCTGAACGAGACCGGTGTCCGCGTGATCGGCGGCGACACGACCCGGGCCGAGCGCGTCTACCTGAGCGTGACGGCGCTGGGGCGAGCCGAGCGCGTGCCCGGACGGGCCGGCGCTCAGCCGGGCGACCTGCTCGTCGTGACCGGGCCGCTCGGTGGGGCCGGGGCCGCTTTCCGCGAGCGCCGGTTCGTGCGACCGCCGCTTCGGCTGGAGGAGGGCCGGGGGCTCGCCCGCCACGCCCACGCGATGCTCGACATCTCCGACGGACTCTCGCAGGACGCAGCCCACATGGCCGCGCGGTCGGGCTGCAGGCTCGCGATCGACCTCGCCCGGGTCCCGCTCGCTGAGGGAGCGACCGTGGCCGATCTCGGCTTCGGCGAGGACTACGAGCTGCTCGCCGCCGTCGAGGACACGGGGACGTTCGCGGTCGTCGGACACTGCGAGGAGGGCGATGGAGTCGGACTCCTCCTGGACGGGCGGCCGGTCGAGCTCGCGGGCTGGGACCACTTCGGACCGAACTAGGCCCGGCCCTTGCGGCTCGCCGCCGGGACCGCTAAGGCTTCCGGTAGGTGCTCCCGTTCGTGCTGAAGCGGTTGGGGTGGGCGGCCGTCCTGCTGCTCGTCATCTCGCTGGTCACGTTCGTCATCTTCTTCGTCCTGCCCGCGCAGCCGATCAACCGCGGTCAGCTCGGCACGGAGGACGTCTCGATCCGGGACGCGTACGAGTTCACCGGGCCGGTCTGGCACGAGTACTACCAGTTCGTTCGCGGCATCGTCGTCGACCACTCGCTCGGCCACTCGCTCTCGACGCGCGACCCGATCACCGAGATCCTGTGGCGCGCCGCGCCGGTGACCGGGGCCCTCGTGCTCGGCGGGCTCCTGCTCATGCTCTCGATCGCCGTGCCGGTCGGGATCCTGTCAGCCGTCCGGCCGCGGTCGCTGGTCGACCGCGCCTCGATGCTGTTCGTACTCGTCGGGATCTCCGCGCACCCCGCCTGGATCGGGCTCATCCTCGCGTACTTCTTCGGCTACCGGTGGCAGGTGCTGCCGATCTCCGGCTACTGCGACTTCGTCAACCCCTCGACGGACTGCGGCGGGCCGTGGCAGTGGACGACGCACATGGTCCTGCCGTGGATCACCTTCTCGGTCATCTTCGCGGCCATGTACGCGCGCATGATTCGCGCGAGCGTGCTCGAGGCGCTGCGCGAGGACTACGTGCGCACCGCGCGCGCCAAGGGCGTGCCGGAGCGCGACGTGCTCCGGTTCCACGTGATGCGGAACGCCATCCTGCCCGTGATCACGATGCTCGGTCTCGACGCCAGCGGGATCGCCGGGCTCGGCCTGACGGGCGTGATCTTCGTCGAGCGCGTGTACGGGCTGCCGGGACTCGGGGGCCTGATGCTCGAGGGGCTGCAGCGGCGAGATCCGCCGATCGTGCTCGGCGTGGTCATCTTCATGTCCATCACGATCGTGCTCTTCAACCTCGTCGTCGACCTGATCTACACGTTCCTCGACCCACGTATCCGCGCGGGCCAGGCCGCCGGCATCCGGCTCAGGCGGCGCTCGCGACCGGAGCCGGAGCCCGCCCCGGTCGCGGTCGAGCCTGCCCGGGGCTAGAGCCAGCGCTCGAGCGCGCGCTCGAGTCGCGTGCGCGAGGCGGCGCCGAGCACCGTCTCCCGCGGCTTCCCGCCCTCGAACAGGATCACGGTCGGGAGCGCGAGGATGCCGTAGCGGGAGGCCGCCTCCGGATTCGCGTCGATGTCGAGCCCGACGAGCTCGAAGCGACCTGCGCGCTCGGCGGCGAGCTCCTCGAGCGCCTCCGTCACCTGCTTGCACGGACCGCACCACGGCGCCCAGAAGTCGACGACGACCGGCAGCGGCGAACGGAGGACGTCGGCCTCGAAGCTCGCGTCGGTCGCCTCCCGCATCAGAAGCGTCCCGCGAGCGCGGCGAGCCGAAGGAGCGGCACTTTCCAGATCGCCTCGAGCACGATCGCCTGGCTCATCTTCGACCCGCCCTCCTCCCGGTCGACGAAGGTGATCGGGACCTCGACGACGCGGAAGCCGGCGCGCAGCGCGCGGTACGTGCCCTCGATCTGGAAGGCGTAGCCGCGCGAGTGGATCGCGTCCAGGTCGATCCGCTCGAGCACGCTGCGGCGATAGCACTTGAAGCCGCCGGTCAGGTCGCGGACCGGAAGCCCGAGCCAGAGCTGCGCGTACAGGCAGCCGCCGCGGGAGATGAACCTCCGGAGCGGCCCCCAGCTCGGGATCTGGCCGCCGGGGACGTAGCGGGAGCCGAGCACGAGGTCAGCGTCCTCGGCGGCCGCGATCAGGCGCGGCACGTCGGCGGGGTCGTGCGAGAAGTCGCAGTCCATCTCGAGCACGAGGTCGGCGCCGGCACCGAGCGCTTGCCGGAAGCCGGCCAGGTACGCCGGGCCCAGCCCCTCCTTGCGCTCGCGGTGGAGGACGTCGACGAAGTCGAGCTCGGCCGCGAGCCGATCGGCGAGCTCGCCGGTCCCGTCGGGCGAGTTGTCGTCGATCACGAGCACGCGCCCGCCGGGTGAGAGCACCTCGCCGAGCGCGCGCAGCATCGGCTCGAGGTTCTCGCGCTCGTTGTAGGTGGGGAGGCAGACGACGGCCCACACGCGCGTATCATCGCCACCGTGGCGAAGGCGCTGCCCCGCAACAGCGACGTCGCCGAGCAGCTCGAGCTGCTGGCCGACCTGCTGGAGATCGAGGGCCAGGCGTCGTTCCGGGTGCTCGCCTACCGCCGCGCGGCCACGCGCGTGCGCGAGACGGCGGGGCCGATCGCCCAGCTGGCGCTCGACGGCCGGGCCAAGGAGCTGGCGGGAATCGGCAAGACGATCGAGGAGAAGATCGTCCATATCGTCGAGGACGGCGAGATCCACGCGCTGGCGAAGCGGAAGGGGACGATCCCGCCCGACGTGGTGCTCTTCATGCGCCTGCCCGGGCTCGGCCCGAAAACGGCCGCACGCATCTGGCGCGAGCTCGGCGTGACCACGCTCGCCGAGTTGAAGCAGGCCGCCGAGGGCGAGCGGCTGCGCGAGCTCACCGGGCTCGGCGCGAAGACCGAGGAGCGCGTCCTGAAGGCGCTCGCGGAGGCCGAGAAGCCGCGCGGGCCCGCTCGCACCCTCCTCGGGACGGCCCTGCCGCCGCTCCTGGCCGCCGTCTCGGTGCTGCGCGATCACCCCGCGAGCGAGCTCGTCTCCGAGGCGGGCAGCGCCCGGCGGCGCAGGGAGACGGTCCGTGACCTCGACATCATCGCCACCGCGAGCGAGCCGGGCGCGCTCACCGACTATCTGACGAAGCTGACCTGGGTGGCCGAGGTGGCTGCCAAGGGCGACACGAAGGCGACGGTCCTCGCGCACGACGGGCTGCGCTTCGACCTGCGCGTCGTGCCGCCCGAGTCGTACGGCAACCTCCTCCAGCACTTCACCGGCTCGAAGGAGCACAACGTCGCGCTGAGGGAGCACGCCGTCAAGCGCGGGCTCTCCGTCTCGGAGTACGGAGTTCAGGAGGTGGAGACGGGCAAGGTCTTCACCTCGAGGAGCGAGGCGGAGCTGTACGAGCACCTCGGCTACCAGTACATCCCGCCCGAGCTGCGCGAGAACGGCGGCGAGCTCGAGGCGGCGCGCCGCGGGGAGCTGCCGGCGCTCGTGGAGCTGTCCGACCTGCGCGGCGATCTGCACGCGCACACGACGTGGTCGGACGGGAAGGCGACGCTCGACGACATGGTCGCCGCGGCGCGGGAGCGGGGTTACGACTACCTCGCGATCTGCGACCACGCCCAGCGGCTGCGCGAGGGCCGCCTCGAGGCCCAGGCCGAGGAGATCGCGGCGCTCGGCGAGCGCATGTCGGCCTTCCGGATCCTGCGCGGCATCGAGGTCAACATCCGCGCGGACGGCGCGCTCGACGTCGCCGACGAGCTGCTCGAGCCGCTCGACTGGGTGATGGCGTCGGTGCACTCGGGCTTCGACCGGGACCCGACGGGGCGCGTGCTCGCGGCGATGGAGAACCCGCACGTCGACTGCATCGGCCACCTGACCGGGCGCCGGATCAACATTCGTCCACCCTCCGACGTCGCCGTCGAGCGCGTCGTCGAGCGGGCGCTCGCGACCGGCACGTTCCTCGAGATCAACTCGCAGCCCGACCGCCTCGACCTCCGCGACGTGCACGCGCGCCTAGCGGGAGAAGCAGGGCTCCGGGTCGTGGTGTCGAGCGACGGCCACTCGGTCGGCGCGCTCGGCTACGTCGAGCTCGGGATCGCGCAGGCCCGCCGCGCGTGGCTGACGAAGGAGCAGGTGCTGAACTCGCGCCCGTGGCCGGAGATCGAGCAGCTCCTCGCCCGATGAGCTTTCGCGACGACGGCGCCGCGGCGCTCGAGTGGGCGGCGCGGTACCTGGAGCGCGTGCACGAGTTCCCGGTCCTGGCGCAGGTCGAGCCCGGCGAGATCCGATCGCGGCTGCCCGGCGAGGCGCCCGAGCACGGCGAGCCGTTCTCCGCCGTCCTACGGGACCTCGACGACGTGCTCATGCCGGGCGTCACGCACTGGCAGAGCCCGCGCTACTTCGCGTACTTCGCCAGCACCGGCTCCGAGCCGGGGATCCTCGCCGAGCTGCTCGTGGCCGCGCTCAACCAGGTCGGGATTCTCTGGCGCGCCTCGCCGGCCCTCCAGGAGCTGGAGGAGGTGACTCTCGACTGGCTGCGGGAGCTGCTCGGGCTCCCGGAGGGGTTCGAGGGCCACATCGAGGACAGCGCTTCGGTCGCGACGCTGGCCGCGCTCACGGCCGCCCGCACCGCCGCTCCGGGGCGGCGGGCGGTCGTCTGCTCCGAGCACGCGCACTCGTCCGTCGACAAGGCTGCGCGGATTCTCGAGCTCGAGCTGCGCAAGATCCCGGTCGACGCCGACTTCGCCCTGCGGGCCGACCTCCTCGCGCTCGACGACGCCTGCGCCGTCGTGGCAACGGCCGGGACGACGTCGACGAGCTCGTTCGATCCGGTGCCCGCGATCGCGGACGCGTGCGCGGACGCCGGCGCCTGGCTTCACGTCGACGCCGCCTACGCCGGCGCCGCCGCGGTCTGCCCCGAGCACCGGCATCTCTTTGCCGGGTGGGAGCGCGCCGACTCGGTCGTCGTCAACGCGCACAAGTGGCTCGGCACGCCGATGGACTGCTCCGCGCTGTGGACGCGACGCGTGGACGCGTTCCGTGACGCCTTCAGCCTCGTGCCGGAGTACCTGCGCGTCTCGGAGGAGGTCGTCAGCCTGAACGAGGTGTCCGTGCCGCTGGGTCGCCGGTTCCGGGCGCTCAAGCTGTGGGCGGTGCTCCGCTGCTTCGGCCGCGAGGGCCTGCAGGCGATGATCCGGGAGCACGTCCGGCTCGCCGAGCTGCTCGAGGGCTGGGTGCGCGCGGAGCCCGGATGGGAGGTTTGCGCGCCGCGCCTGCTCTCGCTCGTCTGCTTCCGCCGCGACGGAAGCGACGAGGAGAACGAGGCCTTGCTCGAGCGGGTCAACGCGGCGGGCGAGATCTTCATCTCGCACACACGCCTGGACGGCCGCTACGTGCTGCGTCTCGCGATCGGGAACCTCCGGACGAGCGAGGACGACGTGCGCCTCGCGTGGGACGTCCTGCGCCGCGAAGCGAGCTAGGCCGGAACCGGATCCGGCTCGCGCAGGACGACGACGGCGTTCACGAGCCGCTCAAGCGCGGTCCGGTCGCCGTCGACGGACACGCCGTCGAAGCGGCCGTTCACGAAGAGGTGAAAGAAGCCGTCGGGATCGCCCTCGACGACGGCGTCGGGCTCCTTCACGGAACCCGCGCGAACCTCGCCCTCGACGAGCG
>JBOHAW010000111.1:0-5376 GCA_050697975.1 Gaiellaceae bacterium | reverse complement strand
CGTGTTCCGCTCGGAGGACGGCGGCGACAGCTGGACGCCCGCGAACGAGGGCACGGCCGCCGACTTCCTGCCGGAGCCGAACCCCGAGGTCGGCCAGTGCGTGCACAAGGTGCTCGTTCATCCCGCTCGTCCCGACCGGCTCTGGCAGCAGAACCACTGCGGTGTCTACCGCTCGGACGACCACGGCCGGAGCTGGGAGCGCCTGGACGGCAACGGCCTCCCGAGCGAATTCGGCTTCGCGCTCGCGCTCGACCCCTCGGACCCGGACATCGCATACGTCGTTCCGGAGGAGGGAGCCGAGAACCGCGTCACCTGCGACGGCCGGCTCGGCGTCTACCGCACAGGCGACGGCGGCGCGAGCTGGGAGCTGGCGTCGGATGGGTTGCCGGAGCGCGCCTGGGTGGCCGTGCTGCGCGAGGGGATGGCCTACGACGAGCGCGGCGTCTACCTCGGCGCGCAGAGCGGATCGGTCTTCGCGCTCACGGACGGCGCCTGGGTCGCGGCGGCGCGCGAGCTGCCGCCCGTGCAGTCGGTCGAGGTCGCATCCTGGTCGTGATTCGGGTGCCGGCCCTGCTCGCGGCGCAGGCCGGCGGGCAGAAGCGCTTCGAAGTCGACGCAGGGACGGTCGGAGACGCGCTTCGGGCGCTGCCCGTCGCCGACTTGCTCTTCGACGAGCTCGGACAGCTGCGCCCGCTCGTGAACGTCTACGTCGGCGGCACCGACGCGCGGGCGCAGGGCGGGCTCGCGGCGCCGGTGGAGCCGGACGCCGAGATCCGGGTCGTCGCAGCCGTCGCCGGCGGGTAAAGCGCCGGCCTGCCCGGGCCGACATCTCCGGACATGGGCAGAATCGCGCTCGTCGCGGCGCTTGCGCTCGCGCTCGGCCTCCTCGCGTGGCAGCACCGCCGCGCCGAGGCCGCGGAGGGACGCCTGGCCGCGATTGCGTCCGAGGTCGCGGGACGGGACGTCGGCGTGAGCTGCCAGGGCCGGATGGGTGCCGTCCTCGACGTCAGCGCCGAGGCCGGCGCGGTCGAGTTCGACGCGGACGGGCGCCCGGCCGACTCCACCGAGCTCAAGCGCGGCATCTGCACGGCGCTCGAGCGCTTCCCGCACGAGCGCCTGCGGCCGGAGTTCCGCTGCCTCGAACGGGACGAGCGTTGCCCGCAGCACGTCGTCGCGAGCGCGTGGGCGGTGCAGACGCTCGCCCACGAAAGCTGGCACCTGCGCGGCGAGCGCGACGAGGCCCGGACGGAGTGCTTCGGCCTCCAGACGACGGCCTACGTCGCCGGGCGGCTGGGAGCGCACGCCTTCCAGGCCCAGGCCCTCGCGTTGTACCTCTACAAGCACGTCTACCCGGGCATGCCGCAGCACTACCGCTCGGTCGAGTGCCGGGACGGAGGCTCGCTCGACCTCCGCCCTGACTCCGCCGTCTGGCCCTAGCCGACCGTCGTCGGGATCTTGCCGATCTCGCCCGAGACGATCTGCTCGGCGACCTTCTCGACCGTCTGGGCGTCGGCCGCCGGGACCTTCGAGCTGATCTGGCCGAGCCCCACGCCGCCCTCCTTCAGCCCGAACGTGGCGTTCCGGCCACCCTTCCAGGTGCCGTCTGTGACGGACTCGATCGTGAGGAAGACGGCCTGGTCGACCTTCTTCTGGGCGCTCGTGAGGATGTGCGGGCCGAGGAAGGACTGGTCGGCGTCGACGCCGATGCCCCAGATGTCCTTCTCCTTCGCCGCGTCCAGCGCGCCGAGACCGCAGCCGCCCGCGACCTGGAACACGATCGTCGAGCCGCCCGCGATCTGGTTCAGCGCCTGCTCCTTGCACTTGGCCAGGTCGTCCCAGTCCTGCGAGTACCCGTTCAGGAGCTTGATGCCCGGCACGGCCTTCTTGGCGCCGGCCTGGTAGCCGGCGATGAACCGGTCGACCGGCGGCTCCTTCATGCCCCCGACCGAGCTGATCACGTCCGGGCCGGCCTCGCGCTTGGCCGTGAGCGCGGCCAGGTAGCCCGCCAGATAGCCCACTTCCTCCTCGCGGAAGAGCAGCCCGACCACGTTCTTCGGCTTGTGCGGGAGGAATTGCTGGTCGACGTCGATGATGATGAAGCGCGTGTCCGGAAACTCGGTCGCGACCTGGTCGACCGCTTCGCCCTGGGCAAATCCGACGCCGATGACGACGTCATAGCCCTCGTCTGCGAGCGACGAGAGGTTCGGGACGTACTCGGTGTCGGAGGCCGACTCGAGCACGCGCCCCTCGACGCCGAGGTCTGCCTCGGCGCGCTTCAGCCCCTCGTAGGCGAGCTGGTTGAAGCCGCGGTCGTTGAGCTGGCCGACATCGGTGACGAGGCCGACCTTGATCGCATCCTCGGGAGCCGCCGCCTCGGGCGCCTGCTCGTCGTCGCCCCCTCCGCAACCGGCGAGCGCCAGGGCGAGAGCGAGGACGCCCAGACTTCGCTTGACCACTTCCGCCTCCCGGTTTTCGCCTGATAGTCTGAAACCAGTGCCGGAGTCTACCACAGTTTCCGTCCGTCAGGCGAAAACAGGCCGGAGCGCACCCGCGCACGTGACGCTCGCGGTCGTCTTGCAGGTTCGCCGCGGCCTGCTCCAGGTGCTGCTCTGGCAGCGCGCACACGAGCCGTACGCCGGCGACTGGTCCCTCCCGGGCGGCTATCTCGAGCCCGGCGAGACGCTGGAGGAGTCGATCCGTCGCCACCTCGCCGCCAAGGTCGACGTTCGCGAGCTGTCGCACCTCGAGCAGCTCGAGACGCGCAGCGATCCCGGACGCAGCCCCGTCGAGTGGCAGCTCGCCACCGCCTACCTCGGCCTCGTCCCGAGCGACCTCGATCCCGCCCTCCCCGGGGACACGGCCTGGCATCCGGTTGACCGGCTGCCCTCGCTGGCCTTCGACCACCGGCCGATCGCGCTCGTCGGCCGCGAGCGCCTGCGGGCGAAGCTCTCGTACACGAACGTCGGCTTCGCGCTGGCGCCGGAGTCCTTCGCCGTGTCCGAGCTGCGCGATCTCTACGCCTCCGCGCTCGGACACCCCGTCTCGACGACGAACCTCCAGCGCGTCCTCCTCCGCCGCGGCCTCCTGGAGCCGACGGGCGAGCGGCGCGAGCCGGGGCGGGCCGGCGGCCGGCCGGCGGCGGTCTTCCGCTTCCGCTCGCGCGTACTGGAGATCACGGACCAGTTCGCCGTGCTCCGGCCCCCGGCGCGATGAGAGCGTTTCTCTACGAGGATTTCGGCGAGCCCCTGATCAAGCCGCTGACGCGGGCGATCTACCGGGTCGAGATCGCCGGCGCCGAGCGCGTGCCGCGGAGCGGTCCGTGCGTGCTCGTCTCAAACCACGAGTCGGTCATCGACCCGTTCGTGCTCGCACTGGTCACGCGGCGCACGGTGCGCTACATGGCCAAAGCGGAGCTCTGGGACCACCCGGTGATGCGGTTCTTCATGGAGGCCTTCGGGACGTTCCCGATCCAGCGCCGCACGGGCGACCGTGGCGCCGTCGACCGCGCCGCGCAACTGCTCGACGCCGGCGAGATCATCGGCATCTTCCCGCAGGGAACGACCCTCCCCTACCGGCGGAAGCCCTGGGGGCGTGGAGCGGCGAAGCTCGCGCTCGCCACCGGTGCGCCGATCGTGCCCGCCTGCCTCGTCGGCACCGAGCGGGCGGTCCGGCCGCACCGGCTCAAGCTCGGCCTGCCGCGGTTGCTCGTGCTCGTCGGGCAGCCGATCCGTGTCGATCGACAGCGGCCGACGGTCGCGAACGCGAAGGCGCTGACGGAGCGGGTCGCTGACGCGATCGGCGAGCTCCGCCGCCCGTACGGCCCGCCGGCGCACGTCTGGATCGACTGAATTACACCGCCGCCGCGGCGGGCGCCCCTGCGAACCCGGCGCACACATCGCGCGCGACGTCGACGAACCCCCGAGCGGCCGGCGACCGGTAGCGGTCCTCGTGCCAGACGAGCGAGATGCGCCGGGAGGGGACGATGCCGCCGACGTCGACGGTGGACGTGGCGGCGTCGTTCGGGTCGACGGCCAGCCGCGGAACGAGCGCGATCCCCAGTCCGGCGCCGACCATCGCCTGCAGGGTGCCGTTGTCGTCGGTGCGGAAGACATACGACGGGTCGAGCCCCTCGGCGCGAAAGTGCGACTCCAGCAGCTTCATGCTCCGGCACTGGCGGAAGCCGATCAGCGGCAGCTCCGCGATCTCGGCGAGCGTCGGCGTCCGCTTGCGCGCGGCCAGAGGCGAGTCCGACTGGACGAGGAGCACGTACGGGTCGTCGAGGAGGTGGACGGCCGCGAAGGGCCCCTCCCACATCGCGAAGTCGGCGAACGTGAGGTCGAGGTCGCCGCGCTCGATCATCGCGACCAGATCCTGGTCGGTGTTGGTCTCGGTCAGCCGCAGCTCCACCCTCGGCCACTCGGCCCCGAAGCGGCGCAGCACGCCGGGCAGGATCTGCTTGCCCACACTCTGGTAGGTGCCGACCCGCAGCGAGCCGGCAGCCCCGGTTGCGAGCGCGTCGATGTCGGCCCGCGCGGCGTGCAGGCGGGCGACGATCGCCTCGGCGTGACGGACGAGCAGCGCCCCGGCCTCGGTCAGCGAGACGGGACGCGGTCCGCCGGGCCGCTCGAGCAGCCGCTCGCCCACGATCCGCTCGAGCGTCGCGATTTGCTGGCTGACGGCCGACTGCGTGTAGCCGAGCCGGTTTGCGGCGCGGCCGAACGAGCCTTCCTCGGCGATCGCCTGCAGGGCGGCGAGGTGCCGCAGCTCCACTCCCAGCCATCTATCAGCTTCCATGATCGAAATGAAAGATTACCCGATTTGCGCTTATCGGTAATCAAGAGCACAGTGAGGACATGGAATGGATCATCTTCGTCATCCTCTTCGTCGCCGTCGGGCCGCTCGCGGTGCGCTACGGCGCCGACTCACGAATCGACGAGCACCGGCGTTAGATTCGGCGTGCACCCTGCCGCCCGGAGCCGCGCCATCGTGGTGGCCGCGGCGCTCGCCATCGTCTACGTCGTCTGGGGCTCGACCTACCTCGGCATCGCCGTGGGCCTCGAGACGCTTCCGCCGCTCCTGCTCGCGGCGGTGCGCTTCACCGTCGCCGGCGCACTGCTCTACCTCGTCGCGATCCGCCTCGGCGACCGCGTGGGCGACCGCCCGGGCGGTCGCCAGTGGCTCGCCGCGCTCCTGACCGGGATCCCGCTCCTCGTCTTCGGGAACGCGGGCGTCGTCTGGGCGCAGCAGTCGGTGCCGTCGGGCGTCGCCGCGCTGCTCGTCGCCACCGTCCCGCTCTGGATTGCCGTGCTCGACCGCGTCGGCTTCGGAAACCGGCTGACCTGGCGAGCGGTGGTCGGGCTCGTGCTCGGCTTCGGC
>JBOHAW010000110.1:0-7669 GCA_050697975.1 Gaiellaceae bacterium | reverse complement strand
GCTCGCAGCCGGCCCCGCCCCGGCCGCGAAGCCGGCGCGGTCGTGGGCGCAGGCCGAGATCGAGCTCGTCGTCGCCAGCGGGCTAATGGCTTCCGAAGCCACGTCGTTCCGCCCGGACGACGCGCTTACGAGCGGTGAGCTGGCGGAGCTCGTGGGCGGGCTGACGGGAGAGGGGCCCGTGCCCGTGGCGGAGCCGTCGGCCCCGGTCACGATGGCCGGACTGGACGGCCGGCTCGTCCGGGCCCTCGAGCTGCAGGACGGGGCGCTCGCATTCACACGCGCGGCGCGAGCCGCCGGTCTCAGGCCGCCGGGCCGCTTCGGGACCGAGGTCGTCGCTCGGCTCCTCGGATTACGCACGAATCATCCCGCGGCACGGGATGACCTCGAACGACTTCCAAACGACCCGGCCACTCGCGCTGAGGCCGCCTACTCGGCCGCACGCATCATCCGCTTCACCGGTCGCGAGGTCGCGAGCGCCAGGGAGGCAGCCGCATCCTTTGCGCTCCCGGCGCTGTCCCCGTGGCAGATGCGCGTGCTCGGGACCGCGTTCGGCCTCGTCGGCTTCCCGTACGTCTGGGGCGGCGAGAGCGAGCGTGCCACCGGGGCGCTCGGCCCGCTGGCCCAGGGGGGATTCGACTGTTCCGGCTTCGTCTGGCGCGTCTACAAGTTGCAGAAGTATCCGGAGGCACTCGCCCTCGCCGAAACGCTCCGCGGCCGCACGACCTTCGCGATGAGCGGCGAGGTGCCGCGCTCCGCGCGGATCCCCCTCGCCGAGCTCCAAGCGGGTGACGTCGTCTTCTTCGGCAGCAAGGGACCGCGCTCCAGGCCCGTCCAGGTCGACCACATGGGTATCTACGCCGGTGGCGGCTGGATGGCGCACTCCTCGCGGAACGGCGTCACGCTCGTCCCGCTCGCCGGGTGGTACCTGGAGCGCTTCGCCTGGGCGCGACGGCCGCTGGCCGAGGCCGGATTATTGGGCGCAAATCCCGTGCAAAAGCCCTAAAAGCCACAATCCCCCCTTCGGGTGATGAACTCGCAGGGTGCGATCGGAAGAATCCCCCTCGGTCTGGCGTCCATCTCGGAGGATCCTCATGTTGCAGTGGAATGCGCGACTCACGGCTCTGCTGACCGTCCTGGTGCTGATTGCCGCGGCGTTCGGCTGTTTCGAGATCGACTTTCTCCACCTAGGCTGGTAACACGGCCATGAGCTCGAGGGGAGCTCTGCCCGCGCGGCTGCTGGTGGTCGTCGCGCCCGTCTGGGCGGCGGGTTTCGTCGTCGCCTCCGTCGCTGCGTTCGCGTTTGCGACGACCTCGCATAGCGTCGCGGCCCTACTCGGGGTCGCGGTTCTGCTCGGCGTCTCGATGCTCGCGGAGCGCTACCCCGTGCCGCTCGACGACGTCGACGTCGGTGGCGTGTCGCTCGGCATCGTGTTCGGCGTCTCCGCCGTCGTGCTGTTCGGCTGGGCGGCAGGCGTACTCGTCTGCTTCCTCGCCCCGGCCGTCATCCATCTGCTCGAGCATCGGCCGCCGATCCGCGTGGCTTACAACGCCTCGACGTACGCTCTCGGCGCCGCGGCCGCAGGCGCCGTGACCGCGCCGATCAACGGCGCCCGCCCGAGCGAGCTGCTCGCCAAGGTCGCCCTCGCCTTCGCGACACAGTACTTCGTCAACATGATCCTGATCAGCACGGTGCTCGCCGTCAGCTCGCGCCGGCCGTTCGGCTCGCTGATCCGGACGAACACGCAGGCGACGCTCGTGCCGTGCGCGCTCATGGCCTCCGCCGTGCTGATGCTCGTCGTGCTCTGGGAACGCTCGCCGTACTTCTCGGGCGCGCTCATCGGCCCGCTGCTCGCGATCTCGCTCTACCAGCGCTCGACCTACCGCGCCATCCGCGCGATGCGCCTCGCACTCACCGACCCCCTCACCGGGCTCGGCAACCACCGCCACTTCCACGAGCGGCTGCAGCGCGAGCTTCTCGACGCGCACGACCGGGGCGCGCAGCTCACGCTCTGCCTGCTCGACATCGACGACTTCAAGAAGATCAACGACCGCTTCGGCCACCCGGCAGGAGACCGCGTGCTCTCGCTGCTTGCCGCGCGCCTGCGCCAGGGCGGCGAGGCATTCCGGCTCGGCGGTGACGAGTTCGCCGTCCTGCTTCCGGGCCAGGATTCGAGAAGTGCATTCACCGTCACCGGCTCGATCGTCGAACGGCTCGCGGGCGCTCCGCTCGAGACGGTCGGATCGGTCACCGTGAGCGCCGGCGTGGCGACGTTCCCCGCGCAGGGGGTGGGGCGGGACGAGCTGATCCGCCTCGCCGACAGCGCGCTGTACTGGGCGAAGGAGCACGGCAAGAACCAGGTGCGCGTGTACCGGCCCGACGTCATCGAGCTGGCCGAGCTGAAGCGTCTCGCCACCGGGCCCGACCGGGCCGCCCGCTACCGAGCGGCTGCGAGTCTGGCGAAGGCGGTCGACGCCCGCGATGCCTATACGGGCAGCCACTCGGAGCGGGTGGCCGAGCTGGCGGCGCGCCTCGCCGCTCGGGTCGGGGCCGATCGCGAGCAGATCGAGCTCACCCGCCTGGCAGCGAGCCTGCACGACCTCGGCAAGCTCGCGATCCCCGAGGAGATCCTGCGCAAGCCCGGCCCGTTGACGGAGCCGGAGCGGCTCGTGCTCGAGCGCCATCCCCAGATCGGCTTCCGCATGCTCGAAAGCCTCGGCGTCGATCCGGTCGCCCACTGGGTTCTCCACCACCACGAGCGGTGGGACGGAGAGGGGTATCCGGACGGGCTGCCCGGTGAGGCGATCCCGCTCGGGGCCCGGATCATCTTCGTCGCAGACGCCTACGATGCGATGACGTCCGACCGCGTCTACCGCGGGCGGCTCACGGACGAGGAGGCGCTCGAGGAGCTCGAGCGATGCTCCGGGACGCAATTCGATCCCGAGATCGTCGGGGCGCTCGCCGATGAACTCGGTCTCGCCCACGCGCGGCGTCCGACCGCGGTCGCCGTCTAGGCTTCGGATCGCTCCTGCGGCGGTAGCCGCGCGGCAGCGCGAGTCGAGAACGGTCGCGGGCGCGCGCTCGATCCGCTCGCGATCGTCGTCACACGATCGGCACCGGCGCGTGACGGACGCGTACGGGTTTCCTCGCTAGCGTAGGAAACGGGGTGGGGGCTTCCTCCCGGTAGACGGAGGAGCGCGCCCCTCAGAGCGGGATGTTCCCGTGCTTGCGCTTCGGCCTCGGCTCCCGCTTCGTGAGAGCCGTCTCGAGCGCGTCGATGAGCACCGGACGGGTGCGTCGGGGCTCGATCACCTCGTCGACGTACCCGCGCTCGGCTGCCGCATAGGGATTCGCGAAGCGCTCCTTGTAGTCGGCGATGAGCTCGGCTCGCCGTGCATCGGGATCGTCCGCGCCCTCGAGCTCCTTCCGGAAGACGATGTTGACCGCGCCCTCGGGGCCCATCACCGCCACCTCGGCCGTCGGCCACGCGAAGTTGAAGTCGGCACGGATGTGCTTGGAGCTCATCACGTCGTACGCGCCCCCGTAGGCCTTGCGCGTGATCACGGCGAGCTTGGGCACCGTTGCCTCTGCGTAGGCATAGAGCAGCTTCGCCCCGTGGCGGATGATCCCGCCCCACTCCTGCTCCGTGCCCGGCAGGAATCCGGGCACGTCCACGAACGTGACGAGGGGAATGCCGAACGCGTCGCAGGTGCGGACGAAGCGCGCCGCCTTGACGGACGAGTCGATGTCGAGCACGCCGGCAAGCGAGCGGGGCTGGTTCCCCACGACACCGACCGAATGACCGCCGAGGCGCGCGAAGCCGCAGACGATGTTCTCGGCCCAGCGCTCGTGCACTTCGAGGAAGTCGCCGCCGTCCACGACGCGCCCGATCACGGTCTTCATGTCGTACGGCTTCGTCGGATTGTCCGGGATGAACGTGTCGAGTTCCGGATCCTCACGGTCGACCGCGTCCGACGGAGTCGCGAAGGGCGGTGTGTCGAGGTTGTTCTGCGGCAGGAACGAGAGCAGGTAGCGCGCGTCGTCGAGACACGACTCCTCGTCGGGGGCGATGAAGTGCGCGACACCCGAGCGGGCGGCGTGCGTGACGGCACCGCCGAGCTCCTCGAAGCTGACGTCCTCGCCCGTGACCGTCTTCACCACATCGGGGCCCGTGATGAACATGTAGGAGCTCCCTTCGACCATGAGCACGAAATCGGTGATCGCGGGCGAGTAAACGGCGCCGCCGGCGCACGGGCCCATGATCAGGCTGATCTGCGGCACGACGCCCGAGCACTGCACGTTGCGCCAGAAGATCTCCGCGTAGCCGGCGAGCGACACGACGCCCTCCTGGATCCGCGCCCCTCCGGAGTCGTTGATCCCGATCACGGGGCAGCCGTACTTCGCGGCCAGGTCCATCACCTTGCAGATCTTGTCGGCGAAGACCTCGGACAGGCTGCCGCCGAACACGGTGAAGTCCTGGGAGAAGACGAAGACCTTGCGGCCGAAGATCGTCCCGTAGCCGGTCACGACCGCGTCGCCGTAGGGCCGCCGGTCGAGCATCCCGAACTCGGCGGTCCGGTGACGCACGTAGCGGTCGAGCTCGACGAACGACCCCGGGTCGAGCAGGCGCTCGGCCCGCTCGCGCGCGAGCAGCTTGCCGGCCTCGCGGTGCTTCGCGACCGCCTTCTCGCTGCCGGCGTGCCTGGCCTGGTCGCGCAGGGCCCGCAGCCGCTCGAGCTTGGCCTGGGTCCCGTCCTCCGTCGCGGCCATCGGCGCGGAGCCTAGTACAGTCGATCGGGTGAAGCGGGAAACGCGGCTCGTGCACGCGCGCAGCACGCTGGAGCGGGCGACGACGTACCCCTACCGCGACGGGGAGGCCGGCGAGTTCTACTACCAGCGCTACGCGCACCCGACCGGCGTCGAGGCCGAGCGGATGCTGGGTGAGCTCGACGGCGGCGAGGCGCTGCTCTTCCCATCCGGCTCCGGCGCGACCACCGCGCTCGTGCTCGGTCTGCTCGCGCCGGGCGACACCGTCGCGCTCGCCGACGACGCCTACTACGGGACGTGTGTCCTGCTCCGGGCGCTCGCGCACTGGGGCGTCGGCGTCGTCGAGTTCGACCAGACCGGCCCGCCGCCCCCGGATGCCCGGCTCGTCTGGCTCGAGGCGCCCTCCAACCCCCTGCTCTCGTTTCCGGATCTCGAGCCGGCGATCGAGCTCGCTCACGCGCAGGGGTCGAAGGTGATCGTGGACGCAACCGCGTCGACGCCGGTCCTGCTCCGTCCGCTCGAGCACGGCGCCGACCTCGTCCTGCACAGCGCGACCAAGTACCTCGCGGGGCATCACGACGCCCTGCTCGGCGCCGTGGTGTGCCGGGCCGCCGACGACGCCGCACGGCTGCGCGAGTTTCGGGGTCGCAGCGGCATCGTCGCCGCTCCCGACCCGGCGTGGCTGCTCCTTCGCGGCCTGGCGACGCTCGCCGTTCGGATGGAGCGCATCTCGGCAACGGCCCTCGAGCTCGCCGGGCGGCTCCTGGCGCACCCGCAGGTGGAGCGGGTCCGGTATCCGGGGCTCGGCGACGAGCGCGCCGCTCGCTACATGCCGGCCTTCGGCGGCCTCCTCTCCTTCGACGTCGCCGGCGGGGCCGAGGCCGCGCGCCGGCTCGAGACCTCGACGGAGCTGATCACGAACGCGACGAGCCTCGGCGGCGTCGACTCCCTGATCGAGACGCGGGCGCGCTGGGAGGGCGACCGGATCCCGGCTAACCTTGTTCGCCTGAGCGTGGGTCTCGAGGACGTCGACGACCTCTGGAGCGACCTCGAAGGTGCCTTCGCGTGCGCGCGCGCGCAGGAATCGGATTTGCAAGCCGGAAAAAGCCCACGGAACGTCTAGATACCGGTTTCCAACACCGTCGGGCGCGGGCACAATTCGAACCCAACGGACACGCGCGGCACTGCCCAGCTGCCAGCGCGCAACGCATCCCCAGACGAAGGAGCACGAGTGGCGGTCGATGAGAACAGGGTCGAGGGCGCGGCTCGGCGGCGCAGCGGCGCGTCGCGGAGGGGCACGACCGGCGCGACGGCCGCGGGCCGAGCCAACGGCGACGGCGGCATCGAACCGCGCGAGGCGGAAAAGCTTCTCGCCGCGCTGCGGGCGGCCGAGGCGGGCGACTTCGGGGTCCGCATCGTCACGCGCAAGGCCGGCCTGTTCGGCGAGCTCGCGCGCGCTTTCAACGAGCTCGCCGAGAGGCGCGAAGCCACGACCAAGGAGCTGGTCCGCGTCGCGACCACGATCGGACGCGAGGGCCGCCTCACCGAGCGCGCTGCCGCGGTCGGCGCCTCTGGACAATGGGCGCTCAGCCTCGACTCCTTGAACGAGCTGATCGAGAGCCTCGTCCGCCCGACCACCGAGGTCGCACGCGTGATCGACGCGGTGGCCGACGGCGACCTCTCGCAGAAGATCGCGCTCACGATCGACGGCCAGCCGGTGAAGGGCGAGTTCCTGCGCATCGGCACGACCGTGAACGCGATGGTGGACCAGCTCAGCTCCTTCGCCGACGAGGTCAGTCGCGTCGCCCGCGAGGTCGGCACCGAGGGCATCCTGGGCGGGCAGGCCCAGGTGAAGGGCGTCTCCGGCCGGTGGAAGGACCTCACCGACAACGTCAACACGATGGCCAACCAGCTCACGGGGCAGGTGCGGAACATCGCCGAGGTGACGACCGCGGTCGCGAACGGAGACCTCTCCCGCAAGATCACGGTCGACGCCAAGGGCGAGGTGCTCGAGCTCAAGAGCACGATCAACACGATGGTCGACCAGCTCTCCTCGTTCGCGGACGAGGTCACGCGCGTGGCGCGCGAGGCCGGCACCGAGGGCACGCTCGGCGGCCAGGCGAACGTCAAGGGCGTCTCCGGCACCTGGAAGGACCTGACCGACAACGTCAACACGATGGTCTTGAACCTGACCATCCAGGTGCGCGGCATCGCCAAGGTCGTCACCGCCGTCGCCGACGGCGACCTGAATCAGAAGTTCACGATCGAGGCCAAGGGCGAGGTGGCCGCGCTCGCCGACACGACGAACCGCATGATCGACCGCCTGCGGGTCTTCGCCGCCGAGGTCACGCGGGTGGCGCGCGAGGTCGGCTCGGAGGGGAAGCTGGGCGGCCAGGCCGAGGTCGAGGGGGTCTCCGGCACGTGGCGGGGCCTGACGGAGAGCGTGAACGGGATGGCCGACAACCTCTCGAACCAGGTGCGCAACATCGCCGAGGTCACGACCGCGGTCGCGACCGGCGACCTGTCCAAGAAGATCACCGTCGACGCCAAGGGCGAGATCCTCAGGCTCAAGAACACGATCAACACGATGGTCGACCAGCTCTCGTCGTTCGCCGACGAGGTCACGCGCGTGGCGCGCGAGGTCGGCACCGAGGGCCAGCTCGGCGGCCAGGCGAACGTCAAGGGCGTGTCGGGCACGTGGAAGGACCTGACCGACAACGTCAACTTCATGGCCGGAAACCTGACGACGCAGGTGCGCGGCATCGCGAAGGTCGTCACCGCCGTCGCGAACGGCGACCTGAACCAGAAGTTCACGATCGAGGCCAAGGGCGAGGTCGCCACGCTGGCCGACACGATCAACCTGATGATCGACACGCTGCGCGTCTTCGCCGATCAGGTCACGGG
>JBOHAW010000109.1:0-2509 GCA_050697975.1 Gaiellaceae bacterium | reverse complement strand
AGTCCGCCGCGCAGCCGGGCGCGCCTGGCGCTGGGCCCCTGAGATGGAGGAGATCGCCGAGGCGTGCGCCGAGGTGGGCCTGCCCGACGGAGTGGCGCGCGGCGCGGCGGAGCTCTACGCGCGCTGGTCGGAGCACCGCGATCGCGCGGACGTGCCGATCGAGCGGCTGCTCGACGATCTCCGGGAGTAACCTGCGCGCGTGGCGCGCAAGCTTCCCCGGCTACAGCGCGTGCTCGACGCGCCCGCGCTCTTCTCGGTCGCGTACGGCGAGATCGCCTCCTCCATCTACTTCGCCCTCGGCGTGATCGCGCTGCACGCGCTCGGCTTCACGCCGGCCGTGCTCCTCGGCGTCGGCGGTCTCTTCCTGCTCGTCTCCCTCTCGTATGCGGAGGGAACGACGGCAATTCGCGAGACCGGCGGCGCCGCCACCTTCGTCCGCAAGGCCTTCAACGACCTCGCCGGGTTCATGACCGGGTGGGTGCTCTTCCTCGACTACCTGATCGTGATCGCGCTCTCGGCGCTGTCGCTTCCTCACTACCTCGGCGCGGCCCTCGGCTGGGACGGTCTGCGGGACGACCCCTGGGACGTGGTCGCGGCGGTGGCCGTGATCGTCGGCATCACGATCGTCCGCCTCGCGCGACGGTCGCGCCTGTACCGCTTCGCGCTCGTGGTCGCCGTCGTCGACCTCGGCACGCAGCTGCTCCTGGCCGGGCTGGGATTCGCGCTCCTGTTCTCGTCGGACGCGCTCACGCGCGGCACCGAGCTCGGCTCGGCCCCGTCGTGGAGCGAGCTCGCCTTCGCGCTGCCGCTCGCGTTCCTCGCCTACACCGGCCTCGAGACCGTGGCCAACCTGGCGGAGGAGACGCGCCGGCCCGGCCGCGACCTGCCGCGGAGCGTGTTCAGCGCCGTCGTCGTGGTCGTGTTCCTCTATGTGGCGATCACGTTCGTCGGCCTCTCCGCCTTCCCGGTCCAGGGGGAATCGACCGGGCTGGCCGAGGAGTGGCTGCGCGCGCCGCTGATGGGCATCGTGGACGAGCTCGGCGCGGAGCTGCCCGGCTGGCTCGGCGTGCCGGTGCGCGTCTACGTCGGCCTGACCGGCGTCCTGATCCTGGCCGCGGCGGCGACGACGTCGATGTCCGGCTTCGGGCGCCTCGCCTATTCGCTCGGCGAGCACGGCCAGCTTCCGCGCGCGTTCGGCCGGCTGCACCGGCGGACGCTGGTCGCGCCGCAGTCGCTCGTGGCCGCGGCCGCGATCGCGATCGCCCTGCTGGTCGGGGCATCGCTCCTGCGCGACGACCCGGTGGTCTCGCTCGCCAGCCTGTTCAGCTTCGGGATCCTACTCGCCTTCAGCGCCGCCCAGCTCGCTGTGATCCGCCTCCGGTTCACGGCGCCCGAGCTGCGCCGTCCTTTCCGCGTGCCGCTCGGCGTCCGCGTGGGCTCCGCGGTCGTGCCGGTGCCGGCGGTCGTCGGCCTCGCCGCCACGGTCGCGATCTGGGTCGTCGCCCTTGCCACGCATCCGTCCGCGCGTTACGGCGGGCCGATCTGGCTGGCGTTCGGCCTCGGCATCTACTGGCTCGTACGGCGCGACATCGGACGGGGACTGACCGCGCGCGTCGCGTCGACCGACGAGCAGGAGCTGCCCGAGACGAAGTACGCGAGCATCCTCGTCCCGATGAAGCTCGGTCCGATCGGGGAGGAGATGGTCGCGACGGCGGTCAAGCTCGCGCAGGAAGGCGGCGCCTCGCTCCAGGCGCTGTACGTCATCCGCGTTCCGCTCGACCAGCCGTTGGAGGCCGAGCTGCACGACCAGGAAGAGCGAGCAGCGGCCTCGATCGCCGAGGCGCAGCTGCTCGGCGCGGACCACGGCGTGCAGGTGAGCGGGGAGCTCGTTCGGGCGCGGTCGATCGGCCAGGCGATCGTGGAGGAGGCGGAGCGGCGCAACGTCGACCTGATCGTGCTCGGCTCCTCGCCGCGATGGCGGAGGCAGTCCCGCTTCTTCTCCCCGACGGTCGAGTACGTCCTCAAGCGGGCGCCGTGCGAGGTGCTGATCGTGGCCTTCCCGCAAGGCGTGCTCGAGGAGGACGGCGCCCCGGCCTAGCGGTACCGCGCTCCGCTACGCTCAAGACGTGAACGCGCTCGTCATCGGCTGCGGCCGCGTCGGCTCGAGCGTCGCCCTCGAGCTCGCCCGCGACGGCTGGGACGTCGCCGTCGTCGACGAGAAGGAGGAGGCGCTCGGACGTCTGGGCGACAACTGGGCCGGGACCTTCATCGTCGGTCACGGGATCGACACCGGCGTGCTGCGCGCCGGCGGGATCGAGGACGCCGACGCCGTCGTCGTGGCCACGAGCGGCGACAACACGAACATCGTCGTCGGCCAGGTGGCGCAGAAGCGGTTCGACATCGGCTGCGTCGTCGTCCGCATCCTCGACCCGGCGCGCGCGGAGTTCTACGCGGCGCAGGGCATGCGCATCGTCTGCCCGACGAAGACGGCGATCGACTCGCTCACCGA
>JBOHAW010000108.1:0-4370 GCA_050697975.1 Gaiellaceae bacterium | reverse complement strand
AGGCCTTGGCCTCCCGCCAGGCCACGAAGCCGGCGACGGCCGTGAGCAGCGGGACGGCGAAGAGCGTGACCGCCCACTCGAACCGGTGAATGGCGAGGTCGTCGGGCAGGAAGCTCGTTCGCTCGCCCGTGAATACGGTCCAGGCCCAGGGGAGGTGGACGAGGAAGAAGATGGCCGCCGCGATCCCGAAGTAGAGCGTCCCGCCGCTCCGGCGCAGCCGCCAGAGGCCGGCGAGCAGGACGATCGGATAGACGACCCACGAGGGGGTGAGACCGTCGACGATCCACGACCACGGGGCGCACGCCAGGCTGGCGACCACGAGAGCGAGGAGAGTCGTTCGCCTTCGGGTGGCAGTGGCCGCTCCAATCACAGTTGCCTCCATCGCAGTGCCTCCTTGCTGTTCACTCGTACTGAAGCGCTTCGAGCACGTTCAGCCGGGACGCCCGCCGGGCGGGCAGGGCCGCCGCCAGGAGTCCTGCCCCGACTGCGATGAGAGCGAAGACGACGAGCGGCGCGAGCGGCAGCGAGAACGCGACGCCCTCGTCGACCAGGGCCTGCGTCACGAGCGCTGCCAGGGCGATGCCGAGCGGCAGGCCGAGCGCGGCACCGATCAGCGCGGTGATCACGCTCTCGTGCCGCACCATCCGCCGGGCCTGCCGCCGCGTCATCCCGATCGCGCGCAGCATCCCCAGCTCCCGCGTGCGCTCGAAGACCGAGAGCACGACTGTGTTCACCATGCCGAACAGGCTCACGACCATGGACAGGGAGAGCAGGACGTAGAGCACGCTGAGGAGGTCCTTGATCTCCTTCTGGCGGACGTCCGCGAACTCGGCCTTCGTCTGCAGCTTTACCTCGGGGAAGCGCCTCAGCGCTTGCTCGAGGGCCGTCCGCTTCTCGTCGGACGGTTCCCCGCGCGCGTCGACGAGCGCGAGCACGTCCTGAGGCCGCTCGAACGACGAGTCGAACGTTTGCTGTGAGACGAGGATCGGGCCCAGGATCGGGTCGAGCTTCGGCGGCGTGTGGATGCCCCGGACGGTCAGCTCGAGCCTCTTCCCCTGCGCCGTCTCGACGCTGAACCGGCTGCCCACGCCGAGGTCGTGCTCCTCGGCGAAGTCGCGCTGGAGGACGGCGCCCCTCGCACCGAGCTCCGCGAGCGTGGCGTCGGAACCCTCGTCCCAGTCGAAGCGCACGACCGCGGCGATCGTGCCGGGATCGACGCCGGCAACCGACTCGTCAGAACCGAAGACGCTCGCCGAATCCTGGCGAACGCCGCTGACCGTCTCGACGCCCGGCTGCGACGCGAGCGCGCTCGCCGCCTCGGGGGTGAGCGGGCCGAACCCGTCGTCCGACGTGACGACGTAGTCGGCGCGCACCACCCGCTCGACCGCATCGCCGAGCGAGCTCCGCAGGCCCTGCCCGAGCACCGCGACGAAGGTGACGAGCGCCAAGCCGATCATCAGCGCGGAGGCCGTCGCAGCCGTCCGGCCGGGATTGCGCACCGAGTTCTGGCGCGCGAGCCGGCCGGCTGCACCCGCCACCTGTGCGGTCGGCCAGGCGAGGATCGACGCGAGCGGCTTCACGAGCCGGGACGAGATCAGCGCGACGCCGACGAAGAGGACGAGACAGCCGAGCGCGAGCAGGAGCAGCACCCATGTCACGGAGAGAGCGCCGGCGAACATGCCGAAGGCGAGCAGGCCGACGCCGACCGCGATGGATGCGCCCGCGACGTACGGCACGTAGGGAGCGAGCGGGGACGTCGGGAGACTGCCCTCGCGCACCGCCGCGATCGGCGGCACGCTCGTCGCCCGGAGCGCCGGGAAGAGCCCGGTGACGAGCGTGATCAGGACGCCGGCGAGCACGGAAACGACAACGGTCCTCGTCGCGATCACCGCGCCGATCTCAGGCAGGTCCTCGCCGAGCGCCACGAAGAGTGCGTTGAGGCCCTTGGCGAGCGCGGGGCCGAGCAGGAACCCGATCGCCGAGCCGACGGCGCCGATCACCAGCGACTCGAGCACGACCGAGCCGAGCAGCTGGCGGCGCGATGCGCCGAGCGTCCGTAGGGTGGCGAGCTCGCGTGTCCGCTGCGCGACGGTGGTCGAGAGCGTGTTGAAGATGACGAAGGCGCCGACGAAGAGGGCGAGGCCCCCGAAAGCGAGCATGAACTTCCGGACGAGCGCGATGTCCTCGTTCGTCCCCTCCGCCTGCGAGGCAACCTCCGCTTCGCCCGTCGCGACCTCGGCGCTGGCAGGGAGGATCGGCCGGATCGCTTGCACGAGCTCCTCCGGCGAGACGCCTTCCTTCGCCGCCACCAGGATCTCGTCGAACCGGCCAGTTCTGCCAAAGAAGGCCTGCGCGGTCGGAACGTCGAAGATCGCGAGCGTCAGCCCGCCGATGGAGTCGAGCGTCGTGAGCTGGGCGATCCCGGAGATCGTGAACCGACGAACGGGGCCCGGTCCCGCCACGGCGATCGTCTCGCCGACCGCGAAGCCGTGCTTCGCTGCGGTGGCGGCGTCGATCGCGACCTCCGCCGACCCCGCCGGCCAGCCGCCGTCGGTGAGCCTCAGCGGGTTGAAGCGCGGCTCTCCCGCATCGATGCTGAAGCCGACCGCCTGCTCGTGTGTCGAGATCGGCTTTCCGTTTGCGTCGAGCAGCCGCGCGGCGTCCGCCCCGATCGAGCCGGAGGCGGCTTCCACCTCGGGCAACGCCCTCACATGGGCGAGGAGCTCGGCCGGCAGGGTCGGGCGACCGCCCGCGGAGAGCTCGACGACATCCCTTCCGGAGACGACCGCGTCCGAGCCCGTGTAGGCCTCGGTGAGGAGCGTGTCGATCGCCTTTTCGATCGTGTCGGTGAAGACGAACGTTCCACTCACCATCGCGACGCCGAGCACGACCGCGAGCGTCGTGAGCGCGGCGCGGAGCTTGCGCCCCGCGACGCCCTTGAGCGCGACGCGCCTCATCCCGCACTCACTTCCTCGATGGCGGCGAGCACCTCGTGCGCGCTCGACTTGCCGAGCTGCCTGACGATGCGCCCGTCGGCGAGGAAGAGAATGCGGTCGGCGATCGCCGCCGCGTTCGGGTCGTGCGTGACCATGACCGTCGTCTGGCCGTAGCGCGAGACCGCGTCGCGCAGCAGCTCGAGGATCTCCGCGCTCGTGTGCGAGTCGAGGTTCCCGGTCGGCTCGTCGGCGAAGACGACGGTCGGCCTCGTGACGAGCGCGCGCGCGATCGCGACCCGTTGCTGCTGACCGCCGGAGAGCTCCGACGGTCGGTGCGTCCGCCGGTCGGCGAGCCCGACGCTTGCGAGCAGCTCGTCGACCCACGGCCGCTCGGCCTTCCGCCCCGCGAGCTCGAGCGGCAGGACGACGTTCTCCTCCGCGGTCAGCATCGGCAGCAGGTTGAAGAACTGGAAGATGAAGCCGACGTGGCGGCGGCGCAGCTTGGTCAGCTCCGTGTCGCCGGCCTGGGTGATGTTCGTGCCGTCGATCCAGACCTGGCCCGCGGTCGGGCGGTCGAGGCCGGCGAGGATGTGCATCAGGGTCGACTTGCCCGAGCCCGACGGCCCCATGACCGCCGTCAGCTCGCCCGCGGAGACCGCGAGCGAGACCCCGCCCAGCGCGTCGATGGCTGTCTCGCCCTCGCCGTAGCGCCGGGTTACATCGTGGGCCGCCACCAGGACCGGAGGGCGATCGGAGCTCGGCGGGGCGGCTTCCGGCAGGACGTGCGTCATTTCGATCCCTTCGTCGTTCACGCCGACGACGCTAGAGGGCGCAGGCCGGAACGTCGTCGGCCAGGACTCTGATTCGCGCTCGTCCCCGAGTCTGGTCTCGCGTGGGCGCGATCCGACTCAGGTCCGAGACGAATCGTCGTGACGGTTGATGCAACCGAAGGCTGACCGGTTTACCGTGGACGCATGCGAGTCGCGCGCTTCGCTCTTCGGCGAGGGTTCGACGCCCTCGTGATCGCGGTCGCCGTCGTCGTCCAGATCGAGGTCTGGGCGCTGCCGGTCCCCGGACCGAAGCTCGCCGTCGTCCCCGGCATGCTGCTCGCGACGCTCCCGCTTCTGCTCCGGCGCCGGTTTCCGCTCGCGGGGCCCGTGTGCGTCTTCGGTGCGCTCGCCGCGATGACGTTCGCCGATCCGGCGGCAACGGCAGGCTCCCCCACCCTCGTCGCCGCGGTCTTCTTTGCCTTCTGGAGCGTCGGCGCGCATGCGGAGCTGCGCCAAGCGGCGGCGGGACTGGCGATCGGCTTCGCCGCGATCGTCGTCGTCACCGAGCGGGACCCCGGCGTCGAGTACGCCGAAACCGGCGCGTTCTTCGTGGTCGGCGCCGGCGTCTGGCTAGCCGCGCTCGTGCTCCAGCGGCGCGGCCGCC
>JBOHAW010000107.1:0-2665 GCA_050697975.1 Gaiellaceae bacterium | reverse complement strand
CCGAACGACTCGTAGAGCGCAATCGCCGCTTCGTTGTGCGGGAAGACATGCAGCTCGAGCTTGCGAACGCCGACGTCCCGGGCCCAGGCGACGGATTGGACGAGCAGCGCGCGGCCGATCCCCTGACGGCGACGGGAGGCGGCGACCATGAGGCCGAGGTCGGCGACGTGGCGGCTTGCCGGGTGGGGGTCGCGGCCGAGCGAGAGGCGCCCGACGATCGCGTCCTCGCACTCGGCGACGAAGACGGCGGCGTCGTTGTAGCGGCGCAGCGCCCGCAGGTAGCGTCGCTCATCGACGGCCGTGCGCCAGCCGCCGTCGGAGATCAGCCACCCTTCCGGCTCGGAGGCAACCGCCTCGGCGAGCGCCACGAGCGGGCCGGCGTCCCTGGGCCGGGCAGGCCGGATGACGTACGGCTCAGGCATCTACGACGATTCCGTGACCACCCCGGCGCGGGTCTCCGGCAGCGGCAAGCGTCCCCTCGGGCGTCAGCTCGACGGCGGACGCGCCACCGAAGTAGAGGTTGCGGCGGCGCCAGCGGACGAGCTCGTAGCCGCGCTGCTCGAGCTCGTCCAGCTCCGAGGCATCGGCGCCTCCCTCGCAGTGGACATGTCCGTCGTCGAGGTGGACGCGTGGCGTCTTGATCGCCTCCTCCACGGACATGCCGTGGCCGATCGAGTTGACGATGATCTGGAGGATCGCGCCGCGGAGCCGCAGGGAGCCCGCGCTGCCGACCACGAGCCGCGGCCGGCCGTCACGCAGCACGATCGACGGCGCCATCATGCTCGTCAGCCGTCCGCCGGGCGTGCGGCGCGCCCCCGCCGGAATCAGGTCGAACTCGCCGAGCATGTTGTTCAGATGGACGCCCGTGCCCGGGACGACGACGCCGGAGCCCGAGCCCGTGGACGCGGTCAGAGAGGCCGCGTTGCCCTGCGCGTCGACGACGGAGATGTGTGTCGTGCCGGTGAGGAGGCGTCCGGCGGCCGGTTCCACCCGCGCGTCCTCGACGAGCCTGCGGGCAAGCCCGCCGCGGAAGAGCTCTCGGGTGAAGCCGGGCCCGCGGGCGTGCATCTGCTCACGCATGACCTCGACGAGGCGAGCGATCGCGCCCGAAGTTCCGGCAGGCCCTCCGAGACCGGCGCGGTCGAGGAGGCGCAGGCCGTAGGCGATCAGCACGCCGCCCGAGGACGGAGGCGGGTTCGACTCGACCTGGTGCTGCGCGAAGTCGACGGCGATGGGGCGCCGCCAGATGACGCGATACGAACCCAGGTCGTCCCGGGTCAAGGTTCCACCCGTGGACCGAACGTGGTCGCTCAGCTCGCGAGCGAGGCGTCCGTCGTAGAACGCGCGCGCACCGCCGGTCGCGAGCAGCTCGAGCGTGGTCGCGAAGTCGCCCATGACCAGCCGATCCCCCGCGGCGAGCCGTTCGCCTTTCGGGCCGTAGATCGCACGGCCCTGCTCGGTGTGCCGCAGGATGATGTCGAGAATCGCGTGGAGGTACGCCTGTTCCCGCGTCAGCTCGACCCCGTTGCGGGCGAGTTCGATCGCAGGCTCCACGAGCCTCGCCCAGGGCACAGTCGCGTACCGCCGGTGAGCCGTCTCCAGCCCTGCGACGACACCGGGGACGGCCACCGAGGCAGCGCCGATGCGAAAGGCCTGGATCGTCGAGTCGAAGTCGACGTCGACCGTCTCCATCTCGCCGATCGTCCCCCGAGGAAGGCCTGCGCCCGGCACGGTCACGAAGAAGTCCAGAACGCGCGAGCGACCGTCGCGGGCGTCGTGGACGAGCAGGAACCCGCCACCCCCCGGCCCGGTCAGCGGGCTCTCCGTAACCCAGGAAACGAACGCGGCCGCGAGGCAGGCGTCGACCGCGTTCCCGCCTTCGCGTAGCACGCGCGCCCCGGCTTCAGCCGTCAGCGGGTGTCCGGCGGCGATCGCGCCTTTCACCCCGCGCCTCCTCCGGCACTAGTCCTGAAGGAACGAGGGCGGTTCGAGCACGTCCGAGTCGGAGCTCCCTGACGGCTCGCGCGTCGGCCCGCTGCTGACCAGCCGCCCCGAGCGGCCACGCTGGCTGACGCCGGTCACGATCACCGTCACCCACACCTGGCCCTCGAGCCGCTCGTCGACCGTGGCGCCGAAGATGATGTTCGTGTCGTCGGTCGCCGCCTGGCGGACCAGCTCCGCGGCCTCGTTCACCTCGTAGAGGGAGAGATCGTTGCCACCCGCGATCGAGAGCAGGATGCCCTTGGCGCCGATCAGCTCGGAGTCCACGAGCGGTGAGCGAAGCGCGCGCTCGGCCGCCTCGACGGCGCGGTTCTCGCCCGTCGCGAAGCCGATGCCCATCAGCGCCGTCCCGGCGCCGGCCATGATCGTCCGCACGTCGGCGAAGTCGACGTTGATCAGGCCCGGCTCGGTGATCAGGTCGCAGATGCCCTGCACGCCCTGCCGGAGTACGTCGTCGGCGATCTTGAACGCGTCCAGCATCGAGGTGCTGCGGTCGAGCACCTCGAGCAGGCGCTCGTTCGGGATCACGATCACGGTGTCGCAAGACTCGCGCAGCGACTCGACGCCGTCGTCGGCGGATTGCTTGCGCCGCGTCCCCTCGAACCGAAATGGCGTCGTGACGATGCCGACGGTGAGCGCGCCGACCTCGCGGGCGATACGCGCA
>JBOHAW010000106.1:0-2403 GCA_050697975.1 Gaiellaceae bacterium | reverse complement strand
CCCGCAGGCCCTCGCGGGTCTCTTCGACCTTGTTGCATTGCTTCTCGAGGTGCAGCACGATGCCGCGCTTCCCGAACTGCTTGGCGAGCTCCGCCGAAGCGTCGTCGTCCTCTTGCGGGATCAGCTTCGGCAGCATCTCGACGATCATCACCTCGGAGCGGAAGCGCCGGAAGATCGAGGCAAACTCGCAGCCGAGGATGCCGCCGCCGAGCACGACGAGCCGCCGCGGCACCTCCGTCTGCGCGAGGAGCCCGGTCGAGTCGACGCACCGGTCCGAGTCGAGCCCCTCGATCGGCGGCCGCAGGGGGAACGAGCCCGTGGCGACGATCGCCTGCTTGAACGTGACGTCCTCCCCGCCCTCCACCGCGATCGTGTTCGCGTCCTTGAACCGGCCGGCGCCCTTGACCCACTCGACGCCGTTCGCCTTGAGCAATCCCGCGACGCCTCCGGTCATCTGCTTCACGACCTGGGCCTTCCACTCGTTCGCAGTGCCGAAGTCGAGCTGGGGCTCGCCGACCATCACGCCCAGGCGGGCGAAGGTCTCCTCGGCCTCCTTGATCGCGAAGGCTGTCTGCACCCAGGCCTTCGTCGGGATGCAGCCAACGCGCAGGCACGTGCCGCCGAGCTCGGGCTCGCGCTCGATGCAGACCGTGGTGGCGCCGAGCTGGGCCGCCCGGATCGCGGCCGTGTAGCCGCCGGGCCCGCCGCCGAGGACGGCAACGTCACATTCCATCGCTAGCTCTCTCCCTGGGTCGGTGTCTGTCTCGATCGTAATTCAGCCTTCATGGTCCAGGTGGTCCCGGTCTCGTTGACCTTCGCGAAGCCGAAGCGCTCGTAGAGCTTCAGCGCCGGATTCGTCGGCTCCACGCTCAGGCTCAGCGATTCGTAGCCCTCGAGCCGGGCGCGCTCCATCAACGCCGCCAGCAGCTCCTCGCCGACACCGCGTCCGCGCCGGCTCGGCACCACCGCGATCGAGAGCTCGGGGGTCGCCTCGTCCACGAACCCCCATCCGGGCGCGCGCCGGCGGAAGACGCGGTACCAGGCCGCTCCGACCGGGAAGCCCTCGTCGAGCGCGATCACGGACGCATCGCCCGGCCTGCCCCACCCATCGACGTACCGCGAGCCCGGGACGTCCTCGCCCTCCGGCGTCCCCCAGCGCCAGTAGTAGGCGTGGCGAAGCATGTCGCGCAGGAACGGAACGTCGGCCGGGCCGCCCCTCCTGATCACGAGACGTCCTGGGCGAGCTGAACGCGATTGCCGTCCGGGTCGAACACGTCGAGGAGGCGCATCTCCCCGTGGAGCTCGAGCACGACGCCGACCTCGACCCCCTCGGCGCGCAGCCGCTCGGCCTCGGCCTTCACGTCGGCCACGTCGATGTGCGCCACCCCTCCCTCCTCCGGCTCGCCCTCGGCGAGCGCGATCTCCGTGCCGCCGCGCTCGAGCCGCGACCAGCGAGCCTCCGCGTCGAAGTACGTCTCCGTCAAGCCGAGCTTGTCGCAGTAGAACGCGCGACTCGCGTCCAGATCGCGCACGTGGTACCAGACGGTCATCGCGGCATCAGAGGGCCAGGCCGGGCTCCTCGAGGGACATCTTGACCGTGCCGAGGAACTCGGACGCCGTCGCCCCGTCGATCGTGCGGTGGTCGCAGGTCAGGGTCAGCATCATCATCGGCCGGATCACGAGCTCGCCGTCCTCGGCCACGGGCGTCTCGGTGGCGGCGCCGACGGCGAGGATGGCGGCCTGCGGCGGATTGAGCACCGCGACGAACTGCTCGACGCCGTACATGCCGAGGTTCGAGATCGTGAACGTCCCGCCCTCGAGGTCGGCCTGCTGAAGCTTCCCCGCGCGGGCACGGCCGACCAGCTCGACCCGATCGGCCGCGATCTGCTGGATCGTCTTACGCTCGGCGCCCTGGATCACCGGGACGACGAGGCCGTTCGGGATCGCGACCGCGAGGCCGATGTTCGCGGTCGGGACGAGCTGGATCGAGTCCCCCGCGAAGAGCGCGTTGACCTCGCGGTGTCGCATCAGGGCGGCCGCGCAGACCTTCGTGAGCAGGTCCGAGACCGTCGGCTTCGCCTCACCCTCCCGCACCAGCTCGACGAGGCGTTCGCGCAGCGCGAGCGCGCGCGACATGTCCGCCGACATCGAGATCTGGAAGGCAGGCGCCTGCCAGGCCTCCGACATCCGGCGGGCGATCGTCCTGCGCAGGGAGTTGAGCTTGACCGTCTCGACCTCGCCGGTCGGTGCCGCCGCCGGCGCCGCGGCCGCACGCTCGACGTCCTCGGCCACCACCCGGCCCTCGGGCCCCGTGCCCTTGACGTCCGCCAGCTCGATGCCGCGCTCGCGGGCGAGCCGCCGTGCGAGCGGGGACGCCTTGGTTCGCTCTGCGCTCGCATCTCC
>JBOHAW010000105.1:0-8729 GCA_050697975.1 Gaiellaceae bacterium | reverse complement strand
CGCGCGCGGCCCGAGCGCCGCGGCGACCGCGTGCTCCCGCCCGGGCTCGACCTCGAGCAGCGACAGCGCGATCCGCTCGCCCTCCTCCGCGAGCGCGCGCGCCGCCGGCGGCAGCCCCTCCCGCTCCGCGAGCGACCGCTCCAGCGCCGTCAGCTGCTCGTCGGCGATCCGCGCCCGGGCGGACAGCGCCTCACGCTCGGCGCGCACCTGCTCGTCCAGGCGCCGCCGCGGCTCTGCCAGGTCCGCCCGCAGTCGTTCCAGCAGCGCCTCGGCGCTCTCCCCGCGCATCGTCAGGCGCTCGCCCGCGCTCCGCAGCCGGTAGAGCCCCGCGGTGGCGGCCTCGCGGCGCCCGGCGGCGTCGGCGAGCTCCTCCTCGGCCGCATGGCGCTCGACGAGGAGCGCCTCGAGTCGCTCGTCGGTACGCCTGCGCGCCAGCGCCGCGGCCGCGCGCCGCTCCTCTCCCTCGGTGCGCCGCACCTCGCACGCGGCCAGGTCGAGCTCCGCGATCCGCGCCAGCAGCCTGGCGATCTCGACCGCGAGCTTCTCGGCGCGCTCGGCTGCGGTCGCCTGGAGCGCCAGGGGCCGCAGCCGGCTCTTCACCTCCGCCTCCAGATCGCGCGCCCGCTCGACCTGGATCGCAACGCGCGCCAGCTTGAGCTCGGCGCGGTGACGCCGCCGCTTGAAGCGCCCGAGCCCGGCCGCCTCCTCGACCAGCTCGCGCCGCCGCCCGGCGCTCGAGCCGAGCACCTCCTCGACCTTGCCCTGGCCGATGATCGAGTGCATGCCGCCGCCCAGCCCGAGGTCCGCGAGCAGCTCGACGAGATCGAGACGCCGCACGCCGGTGCGGTTGACGAGGTACTGGCCCTCGCCTCCCCGGTGCAGGCGGCGTGCGACCGAGAGCTCGCTGTAGTCCACGGGCCCGTCGCCGGACGCGTTGTCGAAGAGCAGCTCCACCTCGCAGAAGCCGGCAGCCGGGCGACCGGGCGCTCCGGCGAAGAGCACGTCGTCGGGCTTCTCCGCACGCAGCTCGCTGGGACTGAGGCTCCCGGCCGCCCAGACGATCGCGTCCGCCACGTTCGACTTGCCGGATCCGTTCGGCCCCACGACCACGGCGACGCCCGGCTCGAGGCGAACCTCGACCGGCTCGGGGAACGACTTGAAGCCGCGCAGCTTGATCGCCTGCAGGTGCACGCGCGCGGAAGTCTGACGATCGGCGCGGACGGCGAAGAACGGCTAGCCGACGCTGATGGGCTCGAGGCCGAGCCGCGCGAGCGTCTCCTTCGCGGCCTCCTGCTCGGCGGCTTTCTTCGACGCGCCCTCGCCGATGCCCATCTCCTCGCCGTCCACGTTCGCGGCGCACGTGAACCGCCGCTCGTGCGGCGGGCCCTCGACCTCCAGCACGACGTAGCTCACCTGGCGCCCGGCGCGTGCGAGCGCTTCCTGAAGCTCGGTCTTGTGGTCGACGTGCGTGGTGAGCGCGTAGTCGATCCGGTCGGCGAACGCGGCGACGACCGCACGCTCGATCGGCTCGAAGCCGTGCTCGAGGAAGAGCGCCGCGAGCGCGGCCTCGAGGAGCGCTGCGAGCACGTTGCGGTTCCTCGTCAGCCGTCCGAGCTCGTCCTCGGGCAGCCCGCTCGCCCGCTCGCGGAGCTTCGGACCAAGGTCAAGCTGCCGTGCGACGACGGCGCAGCTCGCGCGCGAGACGACGTGCGAGCGGATCTTCGCCAGGCGCCCCTCCGAGAAGTCCGGATAGCGGTCGAAGAGCGCGCGCGCGACCGCGAGCTCGAGCACGCTATCGCCGAGGAACTCCAGCCGCTCGTACGAGGAGGCCCGGTCGGGCGCCCAGGACGAGTGGGTGAATACCGGCTCGGCGCGCTCCGGCGGCAGCTCCTCGATCAGCCGCCCGAGCTCGCCGGGCCCCCCGGCGGTCCCGGGGCTACTGGTGCGACGAGACGTAGTCGACGGCCTGACCGACGGTCGTGATCTTCTGCGCGTCCTCGTCCGAGATCTTGATCCCGAACTGATCCTCGAGCTCCATGATCAGCTCGACGAGGTCGAGCGAGTCGGCATCGAGATCCTCCTGGAAGGACGCCTCTTCCGTGATCTCGCTCTCTTCGATTCCGAGCTGCTCGGTCAGGACTTCCTTGACCCGCTCGAGAACTTCCTCTCGCGTCGCTGCCATGTCTCTCTACCTCCGGTAGATGGTTTCAGCCTTCAGAGCGCGCCGACTCTACCACGCGATCAGGGAGGCGATTCCGCAGCCGCTCGACGACGTCGTGCTCGACTCCGCGGGCCCCGAGGCGGATCGCGTTCGCGACCGCGCGGCGTGACGAGTTCCCGTGCGCGATCACGGCGAGGCCCCGCAGCCCGAGCAGGTACGCGCCGCCGTACGTGTCCGGGTCGAGCCGCCGCCGCAGCTCGCGCGCGGCGGGGCGAATCAGCAGGCCTCCGAGCTGGCCGCGACGGGTCGCCGTGATCTCCTCGCGCAGCGCCTCGAGCACGCTCCTGATCGTCCCCTCGAGCAGCTTCAGGCAGACGTTGCCGGTGAACCCGTCGCAGACGACCACGTCCGCGGCGCCGTCCAGGAGCTCGCGGCTTTCCACGTTCCCGGCGAACTCGAGGTCGCTCTCGACGAGCAGCGCGTGCGCCTCGAGGGTGAGCGCGTTCCCCTTCTCGGGCTCCTCGCCGATCGAGAGCAGTCGCACCTCGGGCCGGGCGATGTCGAGCATCTCCTCCGCGAAGACCGCGCCCATGTGCGCGAACTGGAGCAGGTGCTCGGGCCGCGCGTCGGCGTTCGCGCCCGAGTCGATGAGGACGGACGGGCCGCGGCGGGCCGGGATCGGGATCGCGATCGCAGGCCGGTAGACGCCCGGCAGGCGGCGCAGCTCGAGGAGGCACGCCGCGAGCATGGCCCCGGTGTTGCCGGCCGAGAGCGCGACGTCGGCGCGGCCCTCCGCCACCGCCCGGCAGGCGGCGACGAGCGAGCTGTCGGGCTTCGCGCGCACGGCTTCGGCCGGCTTCTCGTCCATCTCGATCGTCGACGTCGTCTCGACGAGCTCCAGCCCGAGCGTGTCCAGCCCGCGCGGCCCGAACAGGATCGGGTGAATGGACTCGGACGCCGCCTCGCGGGCGCCGGCCACGATCTCGTCGGGGGCGCGGTCGCCTCCCATCGCATCGACTGCGACCCGGACTGGATCGCTCAAGTATCTAGGGCGCTTCGACGCGGAGTGGCTCGACCTCGCGACCGCGGTAGGTCTTGCAGGTCGGGCACATCTGGTGGGGCCGCTTCGGCTGGTGGCAGTTCGGGCACTCGTTCACGCGAGGCGCGGAGATGCCGTGCTGCGCGCGGCGCTTGTCGCGACGAGACCGCGATTGCTTCTTCTTGGGGACGGCCATGAGCGGCCGCGGAGTCTAGCAAGAGGCGGACGAGCTCCCGCGGCCGGACGTTGCGGCCGACCCGGACGTTCGCCAGCTCGCCGAGCGGCATCCACACCGGCTCGTGGCTCCCGCCGCGGGCATGCGCGTCGAGGCCGGAGTGGTCGGGCCACAGGCCCGTGCCGAACTCGCCGCCGACGATCCGAGCCCGGTAGTAGAGGAAGCGGACGCCCTCGAAGACGTCCTCGTGGAGGAGGCCGTCGAGCTCGACCTCGACCCCGAGCTCCTCCCGGGCCTCACGGATCGCCGCCTGCTCCGGCGTCTCCTCCCCCTCCACGCCCCCGCCGGGGAAGAGGTAGTACGTGAGGCCGTCGCGAACGCGCTTGATCAGCGCGACGCGGCCGTCCTCGACGATCACGACGCGGCCGCGCATCAGAGCTTGTCGCGAAGCTCTGCGAGAACGGCCCAGCGCGGGTCTGCGTGCTCCTCCTCGTGCTCGTGCGGCTCGAGGTTCAGATCCCGGCCGCAGACGGGGCACAGCCCGGCGCAGTCGGGCCGGCAGAGGATCTGCTCGGGGAGCGCGAGCACGAGGGAGTCGCGTGCCCAGGCCGAGAGGTCCAGGCGATCCTCCTCGACGTAGGGGCTGCGGAGCTCGTCCGAGTCGGGGTTCGTGGCCTGGTACTCGCGGCCGGAGATGTCCCGGTCGATCACGGCGTCGGCGAGGCAGCGCTGGCAGGGCCCGTGCAGACGCCCGCGAAAGCGCAGCTCGAAGAGGGTGCCGGTGCTCGCACGGCTGATCGTCAGCTCGGCGGGGACGTGCTCGGGCACCGGGATGTAGCGCTGACCGCCGAAGAGGAGCGGCTCGAGCGCCACCTCCTGCTCGTCGTGGTACTGCTCTCCCGACCTGAGCCTCACCCGCCGCAGGTTGAAGCTGGTCATGAGCTCAGCGTAGCGAACCGTGAGGTCGGCGAATCCGCCGGTCAACGCCGTCTACAGCCGCGTGACGACGTCCTCGAGCGGGCTGCGGTTCGCACGCCCGCTCCACTCGGCCGCGCCGCGCCGTTCGGCGTCACGCGGGCGCGCCGGATAGCCGAAGGAGAGGACGTTCGCGGGCGCCTCGCCGAGGACGCCCGCCGCCGCCTCGGCGTCCCGGATCCCGTTCGGGCACGAGGCGACGCCGTCGTTCCAGGCGGCGAGCATCATGTTCTGCGCGGCACGGCCGAGATCGAAGCCGCGGCTGCCGCCCTGGATGGCGACGACGAGGGCCGCGCCGAGCAGGTTCGCGGGCGCGTAGACCGCCTCGGCAAGCCGCTCGACCCGCTCGCGCGACTCGACGACGACGAAGTGCCAGGGCTGCCGGTTGCTCGCGCTCCCGGCCAGGCGGCCGGCGTCGAGGATGCGCTCGACCACGTCGTCGGGGAGTGGACGCGTGTCGTACCGGCGCTCGTCGCGCTTGCTCGCGATCGCCAGGTACGTGTCCACTGCCGCAGACTAACCCGAGCCGGCCAGCGACTCGAAGTACTCGATCGCCTCGTCGCGCGTGGGCACGGTCAGCACGTTCTCGGCGGCGAATTCCTCCGCCTCCGGCCAGCCGCTCGTACGGATCCGCCCGGCGGCGGCCTCACGGTCGTAGTCAGTCCGTCGAAACCGGACGTCCGGTCCGAGCACCGCCCAGTGACCGCCCGGCTCGCCGTACGGCATCCCGACGCTGCCGGCGTTCACGATCCGGATGCCGTCGACCATGCGGTCGAACTGCATGTGCGTGTGTCCGCACACGACGATCCTCTCCGCGACGCCGGCGAAGAGTTCTCGCACGCGCTCATCCGGGCTCGCCTCGGTGAAGATCGGCTCATCGCTCCAGGGGGTGGAGTGGCAGAAGAGGACCCGGCCGAGTCCGTCGATCTCGAGCACTTCGCGCTCCGGCAGGCCGGCGAGAAACGCCTGGTCGTCGGACGGCAGACGTGAGGCCGGCCAGTCACGCAGGTCGCGGTCGGCGTTGCCGCGAATCAGGCGCGCGCGGTCGCCGAGCGAGCGGATGAGCTCGAGCGTCTCGACCGGGAAGGCGCCCGCGACGAGGTCGCCGCCGAACAGGATCAGGTCGACCCCCGCCGCCTCGACCTCGGCCAGCACGGCCTCGAGCGCCGGCAGGTTGCCGTGGACGTCGTAGAGGGCGGCGACGCGGAGGGGGCTAGTACGGCTCGTCGCCGTCGTCGCCGCCGGCCGACGACATCCCGGCGACGACGCTCTCCTGCGAGCGCTCGTGGAGCCGCTCGCGTCCGCGCTTGACCGCGCTCAGGAACTTGTCGAGGTTGACCTCGAGGGTCGAGAGGATGCCGTCGGCCCAGTCCTCCATCTCGAGACGCGTCTCGCGGGCCTGCCGGCGCGCGTCGTCGATGATGTCCTGCGCCTGGCGCTCGGCGATCTTGACGATCTCGGTCTGCGAGGCGTCGCGCACCGCCTGCTCCCGCGCCTCGCCGAGCAGCCGATCGACCTCGCGCTTCGCCTCGGCCAGCATCTCCTGGCGCTCCTTGACGATCCACCGGGCCTGCTTGATCTCCTCCGGGATCGTGGCGCGCATCTGGTCGAGGATGTCGTAGATCTCCTCGCGGTCGATCCGGACCTGGTCGGTCAGGGGGACGGCCTTCGCGTTGTGCGCGAGGTCGTCGAGCTTGTCGATGAGAACGAGTACGTCCATGGGGCGTCAGTCTACTCTGCGGGATTCTCCGGGGTGCCGGGCCGGCCTTGCGGGAACAGCTCCCGGAAGCGGCGCGCGACCGGCTCCGGGACGAGCTCGTCCACCTTTCCGCCGAAAGCCGCGATCTCCTTCACTCCGCTCGAGGAGACGAAGCTGTACAGCGGGCTCGCCATCACGTACAGCGTCTCGATCTCCGGTGCGAGCGTGCGGTTCAGGTGGTTCATCTGGAACTCCCACTCGAAGTCCGAGATCACCCGCAGGCCCTTCACCATCGTCTTCGCGCCCCAGCGGCGGGCGAAGTCGACCACGAGCTCGGCGAATACGTCCACCTCGACGTTGGCGCGGTCGGCGAGCGCCTCGCGCAGGAAGCCGACCCGCTCCTCGATCGTGAAGAGCGCGCTCTTGTGGTGCGGGTTCCCGACCACGCCGACCACGACGCGCTCGAACACGTCGGCCGCGCGCCCGATCACGTCGAGGTGACCGAAGGTGACCGGGTCGTAGCTGCCGGGACAGATGGCGGTGATCGGCTCGCTCTGGCTCATTCGTGCTCGAACAGCGTAAGGCGCGCGGAGCCGTAGCGGCGGCTCGTACGCACGGCGAGCGGGAGCTCGGGCTCCTCCCGCGCAGCCGTCTCGACGACGAGCAGCCCGTCCTCGGCCAGCACCGCGGGCAGGCGCGCGGCGAGTCCGAGCGCGGCGAACTGGCCGTAGGGCGGATCGACGAGAACGAGGTCGTACCTCCTGCGGGCGGCCGTCTCGGCGGCCAGCGCACGCCCTGCGTCTTGGCAGAGCACGGTCGCGCCCGTCAGGCGGAGTCGCTCGAGATTCCGGTCGATGGCGCGGCACGCCTGGCGGTCGGACTCGACGAAGACCGCGCGCGCGGCCCCGCGTGAGAGCGCTTCGAGGCCCATCGCGCCGGAGCCGGCAAACAGGTCGAGCACGTCGGCGCCGTCGACGGGACCGATCAGGTTGAACGCGGCCTCGCGCACGCGGTCGCCGGTCGGACGTGTCGAGACGCCCTTGGGGGCGACGATCGTGTGCCCCTTGCGGGAGCCGGCGATGATCCGCATCGTGCCGAGATCGTGCCACTCGCTCCACCCGCGGCCGCGGCGGACATGTCCGGGGTCTGACCCCTGGTCATGTCCCGCGCGGGCGCATGTGGATGGATCGGCGCGGAGTCGTTACGCGGCGACGTCCGCCTCGCCGAAGACGCGCTCGACCTCGTCGTCGAGCGGGCCGGCTCGATCGACGAGCTCGGCGGCCGCCTCGCGGGCCTGCTCGAGGAGCAGCCGGTCCGACCGCAGCCGCGTGAACCTGAGGTCCGAGAGCCCGGCTTGACGGGTGCCCAGGAGCTGGCCCTCCCCGCGCAGCTCGAGATCCACCTCGGCGAGCTCGAAGCCGTCGGTCGTGGCCACGAGCGCTTCCAGCCGGGCGAGCGCCGCCTCGGTCAGCTCCTCCTTCGGCCGCGAGACGAGCAGGCAGTACGACTGCTCCGCCCCCCGGCCCACGCGGCCGCGCAGCTGGTGCAGCTGGGCGAGGCCGAAGCGATCCGCCTCCTGCACGATCATGATCGTCGCGTTCGGGACGTCGACGCCGACCTCGATCACCGTCGTGGCCACGAGCACGTCGAGGTCGCGGGCCTTGAAGCGTGCCATCAGATCGCGCCGGTCGGCAGGCTTCAGCCGCCCGTGCAGGCAGCCGACGCGCAGCCCCCTGAGCTCGGCCCGGCGCAGCCGCTCCGCTTCGGCCTCGGCGGCGCGCGCGACGCTCGTCGGCGACTCCTCGATCAGCGGGCAGACGACGTAGGCCTGACGCCCCGCCTCGAGGTGCCCGCGTAGCCGCCGGTACGCCGCGCCGGCCTTCTCCTCGGGCACCCACGCCGTCACGACCGGCTTCCGGTTCGCGGGAGGCCTGGCGATCTCGCTCACCCGCAGGTCGCCGTAGACGGTGAGCGCCAGCGTGCGCGGGATCGGAGTGGCGGTCATGTGGAGCACGTGCGGGCTTCGCCCCTCGGCGAGCGCGCGGCGCTGCTCGACGCCGAACCGGTGCTGCTCGTCGACGACGGCGACGGCGAGGTCGTGAAAGGCCACGTCCTCCTGGATCAGCGCGTGCGTGCCGACCGCGATCCGGCCCTCGCCCGAGGCCAGCGCGGCACGACCCTCCCTGCGCTCCCGCGCCGTCAGGGCGCTGGTGAGCAGGACGCAGCGGACGCCGAGCTCGCCGCACGGGCCCTCGAGCGTGAGGAAGTGCTGCTCCGCGAGCGTCTCCGTCGGCGCCATCAACGCGCCCTGCCGGCCGCACTCGACCGCGCGGAGCAGCGCGTACAGCGCGACGACCGTCTTGCCGGAGCCGACGTCGCCCTGGAGCAGGCGTTCCATCGGCCTCGGTCGGGCGAGGTCGGCGTCGATCTCCGCCATCGCGCGCTCCTGGTCGCCGGTGAGCGTGAAAGGCAGGAGCGACCGGTAGCGGGCGGCCAGCCACCCCGGCTCGCCGAACGCCGGTGCGGTCTGGTTCTCGCGCCCACGGCGCCGTCGTGCGAGGCCGAGCTGGAAGACCAGGAGCTCGTCGAAGGCCAGCCGCCGCCGGCCCTCCTCCGCCTGCGCGAGCGACACGGGCTGGTGTAGCGCGCGGAGCGCGTCAGAGCGTGACGGGAGCCGCTC